>NZ_BAAAOS010000008.1:0-124800 GCF_039530625.1 Kribbella sancticallisti
AGTGCCCCCACCGGAGTTGCCCAGGATGCCGGCCCAACCCGGCCCAACCCGGCCCAACCCGGCCCGAGCCGACCCGGCCCAACCCTGGCACTTCACCACCAGCGACGCCCGCGCCCGCCTTCGCCACCCCTACCCCGAATATTAGAAGCGACGGTCTACTAGTCAGTGAGGGGCGAGCAGGACGGCCACTGCGGAGCCAAGCTCAGATCATCCACTGTTAGGGGCGGATGCGGACGGAGGTGTAGCGGCTTGGGGGGACGCCGAAGTTGGCGGCGAAGACTCGGGAGAAGTAGAGGGCGTCGGGGTAGCCGACGGCGCGTGCTACTTCGCCGACGCGGAGGCCGGTGGTGGAGAGGAGGACCGAGGCGCGCTCCATCCGGAGGTCCTTCGACCACGAAACGATCGACGATCCGGTCCACCGTACGAAGAGCCGCTCGGCGGTCGACGCGCTGCAGTCGCCGGCTCGTGCGACCTCGGCCACGGTGAACCGGCGATCCAGGTTCTGTTCAACGAACGCACGCATCTGCTCGAAGGCGACGGGCGGCTGCGGACCGCTGTCCGATGCTGCCGTGGACGCGCGGGTCAGTTCCTCCAGCAGTAGCCGGCCCATCGCCCGCAGGGACACGTCCGAGGTGAGGCCGCGATCGAAGCGATCGATCGCGTAGCCGCCGAGAGTGACGAGTTGCCGTGCGTCCGCGTGGGCCAGCGGAATCTCGATCACCTCACCACGCTCGCCTTGCCGGTAGTCGGCGTCGAGCAGCGGATCACCACGCTGCCACGGCACCTGCGGTTCGACCTCCACCCGCGCGTCATGCCAGGGAACCACGTGCACGGTGCCCACCCGGAACGGATCACGCTGATCGGCCTCCCACCGCACGTCGTGCCGCCAGGGCAGGCACACGACGGACGCTTTGGTCAGCTCCAGAGTGAGCGGCCCGGTGCGGACCGTTCCCCGTCCGGACATCACCCAGACGATGCACATGCTCCCGACGAGGTCGTTCCGCAGTCGCTCACCGGCCCGGAACGCGTAGGGGTTGGCGCCGATCAGCGCGGGGCCACCGCGGCGACCTGCGGTGCCGTCCGGAGCTGACTCGGCGAGCATTTCGTCCACGGCCCGAGGGTAACCGTCCGCTGACCGGATACTCCATATTTTGATCACGGCTCCGCTGTCGTCCGATGGTTCCGCGCACCTAGCGTGGACGCCCGATGACGGATCTCTGCAGCTGCGAACCGAAGGGCCCCGGATGACGATCGAGGTGACGCGGTCGACGTGCGTCGGCGCCGGCCAGTGCGTCCTGGTCGCAGAAGATCTCTTCGACCAGGACGACGAAGGACTGGTGGTGCTGATCGAGGAGGATCCCGGCGAGGACCGCGTCGACTCGGCCCGGCGGGCGGCGTCCCTCTGTCCGGCCCGAGCGATCCAGGTCCGGGAGTGACCGAGCGAATCGTGGTGGTCGGAGCCTCGACGGCAGGCCTCGCGACCGTGGAGTCCTTGCGCGAAGCGGGCTTCGGCGGCGAGGTCGTCCTGCTCGGAGCCGAGCACTGGGATCCCTACCGGCGACCGGCGCTGTCCAAGCAGATCCTGCTCGGTACCTGGGAGCCGGACCAGGCACGGCTCGTCGAGGCGTCGGCACTGCGAGCTCTGGCGGTCGACTTCCGCCTCGGCCATCGAGCGGCGCGGATCGACCGTCGATCCCGGACCGTCCAGACCGACCACGAGGCCCTCGGGACCGACACGATCGGGTACGACGCCGTGGTCATCGCGACAGGTGCGTCGGCCCGGCAGCCGTCGTGGGCGTCGTACAGTGCTGGAGTCGATCGCCCGGCACCGGCCATCCACCTGCTACGCACTCTCGATGACGCCCTCAGGGTCGCTGGTCAGCTGGTTCGGGGCAGGCGGGTGACTGTGCTCGGTACCGGTGTCCTGGGCTCCGAGATCGCATCGGCCGCGACCGCTCGCGGTGCGCGGGTGAGCCTGGTCGGACGAAGTGCCGGCCTGAGCCTGGGCGCCGCCGGGCTTCGTTTCTCCGACCGGCTCCGCGCCCTCCATGCCGCCCACGGCGTCGAGGTGCGCACGGGCGGGGAGGTCGTCGCGGTGCGATCGTCCGACGGCCCCGGGTACGACGTTCTGTTCGCCGACGGGACCAGGTTGGGCTCCGACGTCGTCATCGCCGCGGCGGGCGCGGAGCCGGCTGTCGCGTGGTTGGCAGACTCCGGGCTGCTCACGGATGGCAACCTGCTCGCGGACAGCCACGGACGCGTCGCCGATCGCGTGTTCGCCGTCGGTGACGCGTCGAGCTGGCTCGATCCGGCGACCGGCACGCACCGTGCCTGCGGACACCAGTTGACGGCGATGGAGCAAGGACGGTCGGTCGGCCGGCTGCTCGCGGCGGGACACCTGTCGCCGTACCCGATCCCGTTCTTCTGGTCGGAGATCCATGGTGCCCGGGTCCAGGCGTCGGGACGTCTCGACATCGCCGACTCCGTCGAGCTCCTGGCCGGTGATCACGACAGCGACCAAGCGCTCTTCGGGTTCCGTGCGGGCGACCGTACCTGCGGTCTGGTCGCCTGGAACCTGCCGAAGCCCTTCCGAACCCACCAGGCCGCGTTGCTCGCCCAGCAATCGGCCGCCGGTTCCGCCGCCCACCTGCTTGAAACGAGTTGATCATGACTGACCCGTCCAGTCCCGCGGACCAGCTTCGATGCCCGGTCACCGGGCACACGCTTCCGTCCGACGGCACCCCGCTCCAGCCGTCACCTTTCTTCGCCGAGCGCAGACAGGAGGGCAAGGTCCACCCACTGAGGTACGCGGACGGTCATGTCGGCAAGCTCGTCACCGACCACGCTCTCGCGCGCGCCGTGCTGTCCGATCAGCGCTTCAGCCAGCTACCGCGGCGCTTCCCGCTCGGCCCGGCCGACCTGGCACCGCCGTCCGTCACGGCCGACGATCTGCGCGCGTTGGCGAGTGGCGATCTGCTGATTCTCGATGGTGCGCAGCACGACCGGATCCGGAAGACGATCAGGAGCCGGTTCACGGTCAAGGCCGCCCGCGGCCACCGCGAGACGATCCGCGCTATCGCGGCCGAGCAGGTGGACATCCTGCTCGCTCAGCCGAAACCGGCCGATCTCACCGAGTACGTCGCCGAGCCGATCTCGGCCCGCGTGCACGCCCATGTCCTCGGCATTCCGGCTGAACGGGTCCAGGACTACATCCAGCACTACGTCCACGGCAGCTCGGCGCAGGCGACCGTCGACTTCGTGCGCGAGATCGTCGGGTACCGCCGTACTGAGCCAGGGGACGACGTGATCAGCGACCTGGTCGATTCGGGGCTGACCGACGACGAGGTCGTCGGGCTCGCCGCGGTGCTGATGACGTCAGGGCGGGACTCGGTCGCCTACACCATCGCCACCACCACGGTGGCGCTGCTGACCCATCCCGATCAGCGGCAGCGGTTGACCGACAACCCGTCCATAGCCCCGGCGGTGATCGAGGAGTTCATGCGCTACTCGACGATGTTCGTGGCCCTTTTTCCCCGGACCGCGATCGAGGACCTCGAGATCGATGGAGTGCGCTTCCAGGCCGGCGAGACCGTCTCGGTGTCTCCCGTGTCGGCCAACCGAGACGCGGACCGCTTTCCCGAACCGGAGCGTTTCGATCTCGGGCGGGATGCCTTCGGCCACCTGGCCTTCGGGTTCGGACCGCACGGATGTGCCGGTCAGCAGCTCGCGCGGGTGGAGATCTCCGAGGCGATCGGCGCGGTGTTCAGCCAAGTGCCTTCTCTGGCCCTCGTCGATGCCGAGCAACTCCGGCCGCTTCCGTTCGCCCACGTGGTCCCCACCTACCGGGCAGGCGCGGTGGCCGTCACCTGGTGACGGCCACCGACGTCGCTAACCCTTCACCGCGCCGTTGACCATGCCCTCGACGATCTGGCGGTTGAAGAACACGTAGAGCACCAGCGGTGGAACGGTGATCAGCAGGATGTCGGCGAACAGCAGGTTCCACTGGCTGAGGGTCTGGCTCTGGAAGTTGAACAAGGTGGCCTGCACGGTGGCGTTCTCGTCACCGGGCAGGAAGTAGAGCGGGCCGGTGAAGTCGTTGAAGACGGCAACTGATTGCACCACCACCATGGTGACCACGACGGGCTTCAGCAGCGGCAGGATGACTCTGAAGAACACCCGCAGCGGGCCGGCGCCGTCCAGTGCGGCCGCCTCGTCCAGCTCCCGCGGGATCGTCGCAACGAAGGCTGAGCAGAGCAGAACGCAGAACGGCAGGCCGCCGGTGACCTCGATCAGGATCATCCCGAGCATCTGCTTGTAGAGGCCGAGCGCCTGCAGGACCCAGATGGTCGGCACCACCGCGGACGGGACGATCAACGCGGCCAGGACCAGCATCCTGGCAGCGTTCGTGAACAGACCGGTACGGCGCTGGACGACGTACCCCATCATCGCGGCCAGGACGACCATCACCACGACGCTCGACACCGTCAGGGTGGTGCTGTTGATGAAGGCACGCACGATGACGAAGTCGCGGACCTTGAACACTTCCGCGATGTTCCGCAGCAGGACGAAGTCGCCCGGCCAGCTGAACTCGAACTGCGACGCCTCGGCCGAGGTCTTCGACGCGGTCAGCACGATGAACGCGAAGGGGACCAGGAACACGATCGTGGAAACGGCGATCGCCACCAGTCCGCGGACGATGTGGCTGTGCGATCTCATTGCGCGACCTCCCGGCGGCGGAACCAGCGATACAGCGGAATCGTGATCGCCGCCACGACGACGAACATCACCACGTTGCCCGCGGTCGACAGGCCGTACAGACCCGCCTGGTACTTCTTGTAGATCACCGAGGCGAGCACGTCGCTGGTGAATCCGGGACCGCCTCCGGTCATCGTCCAGATCAGCTCGAACGAGCGCAGGCCGGAGATGACGTTGAGAATGACGACGGTCATCGTTGCCGGACCGACCAGCGGCAAAGTGATGAACCTGAACAGCTGCCAGTCGGTTGCTCCGTCGATGTGCGCCGACTCGTAGTAGTCCCTGGGAATCGCCACCAGGCCCGCCATGAAGATCAGCGTCGATACCCCCACGCCCTTCCAGATGTCGACCATGGCGACCGAGGCCAGCGCGAGATCCGGATTGGTGAGCCAGCCGGGGCCGTCGATACCGACGACCCCGAGGGCGCGGTTGATCAGCCCGTCGAACGGGTCGAACAACACCTTGAACGTGATGCCGACGCCGACCGCGGAGACCAGCACCGGGAAGAAGACGACGGCCCTGAGGTAGCCGCGGGCAATGATCCTGCCGTTCAGCAGGATGGCCAGCGCCAGCCCCGCCACCACCTTGCCGACGCTGGTGATCACCGCGTAGACGAGGGTGTGGACGAAGCTGCCGAACAGCTGTGGATCCTGGAAGAAGGTGACGTAGTTCTCCAGACCGATGAAGGTCGAGTCGAACAGCGTCCACCGGGTCAGGCTGAAGTAGAACGACGTCGCCGTCGGTACGACGAACAGCAGGACCAGGAGGCCGCCGCCCGGCAGCAAGAACCACAACGGGTACCGCGATCTCGTCGATCTGCCTCGTTGCCGGCGTGGTGGCGGATGCTCGGCCGGGGCCGGAGCGGCCGGCGCCACTGGCGTCGTGCCTACTGTCATTGGCGAACCTCTCCTGGGGCAGCGGAGCCACGATGGACGACCGCGTCAGACACGGCCGGCAGTCACCAGCCCGGGAGCCCGAGCTGCTGGGCCTGCTGCTTCACGTTCTGGTCGTAGAGCTTCGCGCCGCTGTCCGCCGTCCGAATCCCCGAGCCGACCTCGACCGCGAGCTGGGGCAGATCCGGACCCTTGATCGGGCTCACGGACTCCAGGGCGGGTCCGGTGTTGCCGGCGGCCACGTAGGTCTGCAGCTCCTTGATCGCCGCTGGAGCATCCGCCGGTACCTTGCACAGCCGGTTCATGAAAGGCCCGTACGAGCCGCTCTGGACGAGCAGGTCACAGCCTTGTGTCGTCTGGGTGAAGGCGACGAACTTCTTCGCCGCGTCGAGCTTCGCGCCGGTCGATGTCTTGGGGATGTAGCGACCCGACGGCAGGAACAGCGTCAGGTGGCTTTCGGTCCCGGTTGCGGTCGGCATCGCGAACATGCCGATGTCCTTGAGGTACTGCGGGTGGTTCTGGCGTACGGCGTCGATCACGCCGGCCAGCATCGGGTAGTGCGCCGCCTTGCCGGTGGCAATCGCCTGCACTCCCTTGTCGTACGTCGCGGACGCGAAGTCCTTGTTCAGCAGGCCGTCGTCGTGGAGCTGCCGGAGATGCTGCCAGCTGCTCAGTGCGGGCTGGTCCACGTTGCGCGCCTTGTTCGCGGTGTAGTCGGCTGCCCACTGCGGAGCCACTGCCGCGATGTTCGCAAAGTCGGCCAGGATCACCAGTTGCGCCGTCCAGGCATCGCCGAACGTCTGCTCGACCGGTATCGCGATCCCACTCTTCTTGATGAGCAGGTTGTTGGCCCGGAACTGGTCCCACGTCCTCGGGATCTTCAGCCCGAGCTTCGCGTAGACCGCCTTGTTGTAGACCACGCCGCCGGGCGTACTCCCGCCGGTCGGAGCCCCGTAGAGTCCCTTCGCCGTGCTGACCGCGGGCAGGTAGGACTTGTCGAGGTCCTTGACCCAGCTCTGGTCGGACAGGGACACCAGGTACTCGTCCGGCCGGATCGCCTGCAGGAGTGAGCCCGAGTTGTACGAGAAGACGTCGCTCATCTCGCCGGTGCTCAGCCGGGTCTTCACGATGTTGTCGCCGTCCGAACCGGTCGGCATCGTGTCCAGCTTCACCTTGATCTGCGGGTTGTCCTTCTCGAACGCCGCGATCAGCGCGTTCGCGGCTTTGACGGTGCTGGGTTCGTTGAACACCAGATAGGTGATCGTCGTGTCGCCGGCGGCCTGGTCGCCGGTGCCCAGGGAGCCCACCGAACACGCCGCCGAACACATCACGGCTGCCATGGATCCGATCAGGGCGACCAGGCGCCTCGGAGCGTTGGATGACTTCATCTGCACTTCCTCGTGATCGAGCTGCCAGCCGTCCGGCCCCTTCTGATTTCCACCTGGAAGAGGACGGTTCGAGGACCGGGCTGAGGTGCCGCGGTTTCTCGGCAGTCTAGAAATCAGCGCAGATGGCAGGGCAGGGACAAGCTCGTCAAAGTATGGAGAATCGGGTCAGTTGGGGGGCGCCCTCGCCCCCGTCTCCACAAGCTTGCCGTCGGCAACTAGGCCGGTGGGTTCGGAGTACGTGACCAGATGCGGACACCTTGTCCGCGAGCGCTTGTCAGCCACCCCGGGGATCGACACCCTGTGTAGCCGTGAGCTGGCCCTGCCTGGGAGAAGACGCGATGCGCACCAGCCTGATCCCGCTCTTCGTTCTGATGCGTGATCTCGGCATCCTGAACACCCCGGCTGATTCTCGTGATCCCCCACGTCGCCGGCGGAGCGGTCCTCGGAACGCTGCTGATGAAGACGTTCGTGGAGCAGATGAACGGGTCCGGCCCGGTCACCGTCGTGGTGGCGAGTCCGTCAGCGACCTGGAGGGGCCCGACGTTGTTCTCCGCCTGCCAGCCTTCGGTGTTGCCCGCCTGGTCGAATGTCCAGGCCACGACAGGCCCATCGCTTTCGACCCGGCCGGCCGGCGCCCCGATCCACTGGGCACCCGACCAGTCGGCCTCCTCTAGCACTCCGGTTTCCCCACCAGGCGGCATCACTCCACGGCGAGGCGTGGCCGTCCTTGTCCAGCACCTCACCTTCCAGTGGTATCTGGTCCCCGAGACCAGCACCGGACCGTCGTACGGGACGCCGGCCGACTGTGCTGAAGCGACCTTGCCGCTGTCCCAGATGTCGGCCTGGTCGCGGGCCAGCAGGCTTTCGCCGGACGCGACCACGAGCTGATAAGCACTGTTGTCCGCCATCGCGCCCCTTGATCCTGTGTCGGCCGCAGTGCTCAGAGTGCCGGTGTCAGTCCTTCGGAACGCACCACCCAGCGCTGATCCGCCGGGAATCCGGGGGCGTGGTGGTCTGGTGCGCCATGCCAGCCTGCGGTCATGAACGCGATGGCGTAGAGCAGGGCGCCGTTGCTCGGGAAGTAAGGGAACGGC
This sequence comes from Kribbella sancticallisti, assembly GCF_039530625.1. NCBI lineage: Bacteria > Bacillati > Actinomycetota > Actinomycetes > Propionibacteriales > Kribbellaceae > Kribbella > Kribbella sancticallisti. The sequence goes on from NZ_BAAAOS010000008.1 coordinate 8,131, forward strand.
CCGCCGGTGGCCAGGCCGGCGTCGTCGAACTGGAAGCCACCGGACGGGTGGAGCAGGAAGTCCACCGCGTCGTCGGGGCGCCCGAGGCGCGCGGCGCACATCGCCAGCATCGGGAAGTCCCAGCCCCAGGTGCGGGAGAACCTCCAGCCGGTGAAGACCCGGTCGGCGGTGCGGTCCATCGTAGGGATGTCGACGCCGTCACCCGGCAGCCAGCCGAAGGCGCCGATCAGCGCCGGGTGCTCGTAGTTCTTCTCCGTCCACATGTTCTCGACGCCCTCGTGCAGAACGTAGGAATCGCCCTGGACCGGCAGTGCCGCGAGCCCGTCGTGGACGCGCTGCCACTCCGGATCGCGGGGCAGCCCGAGCCGTTCGCGCCACTGTTGTGCGACCCGGAGGCCGAACCGCCAGTAGGAGAGCTCGAAGGTGGGGTTCTGAGTGGTCTTGGGATCGGTGTTCTCCGACACGAGGTGCATCGGCGGGCCGAGCACGTAGCGGCTCGTGCTGTCGTCCCAGAACGCCCAGGAGGCGAGAAAGTCGGCGGTGTCGGCAACGATGTCGCGCCACTTCCGTAGTGTGGCCGTGGTGGGATGTGCCTGGTAGTCCAGCTCGGCGAGGAAGATCGGGTGCGGCTGCTGCCACATCAGCAGGGCATGGATGACGTGCGGCGCCTCGCTGCCGTCGGCTGTCGTGCACTTCGGCCACCGCGCTCCCCGGAAGCCCTGCTCCTGCGCGCGTTCCCGCGACGAGTCGTGGAAGCGGTCGAAGACAGTCAGGCTGCGTTCGAGGATTGGCCAGCGGTTCCACAGCGCCCAGTGCGCGCCGTGCCACCAGTACATCTCCATGTGAAACTTGCCGTGCCAGCTGTTGTTGACGAGGCCGGACTCCTGCGGTGGGAGTGAGCCCGCTTCGTTGGCGCGCAGCAAGTACTGCGAGAGCACGATCCGTCGCTCCAGCTCACGCCAGCGCGGATCCTTGCTCTCGGACAGATCGACCGCGCCGCCGGACAGCCAGTACTGCCGCCAGCTGCGACGGCTCGCCGCAAACGTCGCGCTGGACGACGCTGCCGGCGACGTCTGTGCCGAAGGAGTCCGGGCCGCGGGAGCCGGCGCGAACGTGCAGACGAAGTGCAGCCGATCGGTCCCGCCGGCCGCGGCGAGACGGTAGCGATGCCGACTGGCCGCGGCACCGATCGAGAAGGTTTCGTTGTCGCGGACAACGATCTCGAAGTCCCGCCCGCCGTAGGTGTAGCCGAGGACCAGGCGCTTGGCCTGGCCCGGGGCCGGGTCGCCGAGGAGGCGGTAGTCGACGAGCGCGGTGAGCGAGTTGTCCACGACCAGCTCGGAGAGCTTTCCGGCGACGTCGGCCCAGTGGCCTTCGGTGCCGTACTGGGCGGTGCGGATGACGAGCTCACCCCCGTTCGCTTCCGCGCGCGCGAAGACGCCGCGTCCCTGCCAGGCGACCTCGACGTGGTACTCGGTGGAGTCCATCCGATGGGTGATGTCGGCACGATTCCCGTGCGCCGTCGCTGTCGTTCGATGGGCATCCGGCTCGCCGTAGGTCCCGACGTGCTCGGCGAACTCCTGCTGATCGGCGTACGGGAAGTCGAGGAAGACAGCCAGCCGGTCGGCGGCGACCAGTGGCGAGTCGATCTCCACGGCGACAGCGTCCTGGTCGGGGTGGCAGCAGGTGCGGACGTGCACCGGTTCGCCGGCGAGCTCGAAGCGGCTGTCGATGATGCCGGTCCACAGATCGAGTTCCTGGCGGATGCCCGTCAGGTCGCCGGCGACGGCGGTGCGGCCGCCGGGCAGGGTGAGCTCCAGACCGATGCGGCCGAGGTTGATGCGTGCCGGGTTGGCGTAGAGCCAGCGGGACAGTTCAGGTTGGTCCGGGTTCGGGATGGGGTACTCGACCGCGCGGCCGTGGGTGTCCCAGACCTCGCCGTGGAAGTCCGAGGGCTGCTGTCCGGGCGGCAGCGGGAAACTGTGCCATCCCCACTCGGACATGGTGTTGAACGGCACGAACGTCTGCAGGCCCGTGACGTCGACCCCGAACGCGAACCTGCCGTTGCCGACCTGGAGGGGGCTGTGCGTATTGATCGAGTCGCGCACCACCCGGTGCCGGGCCACCACGGCTTTCCTGTCGATGGGGCGATCCCGTCCGTCGGACGAGGTCTGCGGTGGTGGCTGGGCCGCTGCGGGGCGGGGGGCGACGCCCGTGACGGCTGCGGCAGCAGAACCGGACACGAACAACCTGCGGGTGATCATGTCGTCTTCTTAGCAGCGCTAGACGTCGGGGGTCGATGGATCCGCGGAGAGTGACCGGAACCGGCCGGACCAGGCGGCGTGCCCGAGCCGGAAGTTGCTGGCCGCAACCGATCGGCAGGCAGCACCCGCACCGCTCCTTACGGTCTTCGCGGCCCTGTTCGGGTCGAGCCCGTCAGCGTGGCCACCGTCTACTCGCGATAGCGCCGGTCATACGGTCAGCAGGTGACCGCACCCGGACAGTCAGACCGCAGACGGTTGACAGTGGAAGGCTCGTCTGTGAGCCTACCTGAAAGCTTTCAAGTCCTTCAATGATTGGCGGTCCGACGCTCCTTCCGGCGCGGTCATTGGGCTTCGACCTGCCACCGATCACTCCGCGAACGAACGACTGGAGACTCCCATGGCCATGGGCAACAAACGCTTCCGCCCGAGTCGGCGCCTCTTCCTCCAGGGCGCGGGCAGTGGCCTGCTCCTGGCCGCGAGCGGGATGGCACGACCCCTCCAGGCCATGGCGACAACGGCCGAGACCTACCAGCTCGAGAACGGGTTCATCAGCCTGTCCGGCGCGTACGGAAAGCTCACCCGGTTCGCCTGCGATCCGACGGGTGCCGGCCAATACCAGCCCACGTCGTTCGGCTCGGTGTTCCTCGGCGCGACCGACTTCTTCGACGCCGGATTCAACAAGGACGTCACCTGGACGGCGACCGGCACCTCGCTGGGCCTGGCGGGCATTCAGTTGCCGTCGACAAAGAGCCTCAAGCAGGCGCAAACCAACTCACCCGTCCCGCTCAACGCCGGCCACACGATCGGCCAGTCGTTCACCGCGTCGATGTATCGGTTCTCGCGCGTCGGCGGCCAGTTCCCCACCTGGAGCAGCAACAACGCGGCGCTGCGGATGACGCTCTTTGCGGGGACCCCGGCGACCGGTCTCGCCGAGATCGCCACGCGCGAGGTGAACCCGCTGCAGGACAACGGATGGGCCTACCTCGACGTCCCGGATCAGCCAGCCGGGTCTTACTACCTGGAGATCTCCCACACCGCTGGAACCCCCGGCTGGTGGAGCCGGCTCGGCGCGGCCACGGTCGACGTGGGCGGCTCGGCGTACCAGGACCGGCAGGTGCAGGCGGATCGCACCATGACGATCGACGTGGCGGGCTTCAACGTCGACGGCGTCGCGTCGTGGAAGCTGGACCTGTCCGGCCGGAACCTGGCGATGGCCTACGACATTCAGTGGAAGACCGACCCACGGGCCGATCCCGGCCTGACACTGACCACCTCGTGGCGCCGCGACGGATACTCCGTCGCCGCGGCGGACGGCGTGCTGTTCAACCGCTTCTACGGTGACCAAGGCATCTACATGCCGTCGGAGCAGCTGAAGCGTCGGGACGCCTGGACGAACCCGGTGTCCGGATCGAAGGCGGTGACGGCCGGAGGCAACGGTCCGTACGATCTGCGGTTCACCGGCAACGAACCGGTCCTCGACGGCACGATGACCGCCCAGTCGATGGTGATGTCGCTCAACTCCGGCACCGCGGACGCGGCGCAGACCATCGCGCGATCGCTCGCGGTGGAGGTCCAGCCGCATTCGGACGCGCTGCCAACGATCTTCCCGGTGTTCACGGCCTCCGATCAGCGCAGGGCATCTCAGGTGTCCTCCTTCTACTGGGAGCGTGCGTTCAGCTTCCGGTTCAGCGGGCACGCGATGGACTGGGCCGACTGGAACGGGCGCATCCTGGACTGGACCGGGACGGCGGGCCGTGCGGCGCAGGCCGACTCCCTGTTGAACACGCAGCTGGAACCCGACGGTTACGTCTGGTCATGGTCGGATCGGGCCGAGTGGCCTTTTCCCGATCCGAAGCTGTTCGACGCCCGGCACTTCAGCTCCAACGCGATGTACATTCTCGGCGCCTGGCGGTACTACTCGTGGACGGGTGACGCCGACTTCCTGGCCACGATGCTGCCGCGGGTGCGGCGGGCGATGACCTTCTACCTCGAATCACTCGGCGGCAAAAGTGGGATCGTCACGATCGACTCGCCCGATCACAGCGGCCGGGACGGCTATCTGCCCTCCAACTACTGGGACGTCACGTCGTTCGGGTATCAGGACGCCTTCCTCAACGCCTACTTCTACGGCGCGCTCGAGGCGATGGCCCAGCTAGAGGAGCACGTCGGAGGCGCGGCCAGGGCCGACGAGCTGCGGACCGTGCGCAAGCTGACGCGTCAGCGCTACAACACCTTGTTCTGGAACGGGACGGCCGGCCGGTACGTGCAGTCCATCGACGCCGACGGCGTCGCTCACGACTACGGCTCGACCTACGTCAATCTCGAGGCGGCGTCGTTCGGCCTCCCCACCCAGGACCAGGCCGCGCGGATCTTCGAGTGGCTGGACCACGGCCGGACCGAACTGCAGGAAGCGGTCGTCCAGATCGAAGAGGGCGGCCTGGCTCCGAAAATCACCGCCGGCCACACGCTGGGGCAGAGCTTCACGGCGGATGCCGGGTTCGTCAGCGTTGCGGCGCGGTTCGCCACCTACGCCGAGCGCGGAGCCGCGTTCACCATGACGTTCTACCGGGGCCTGCCGGGGGAGGCGCCGGTCAAGATCGCGGAACGGAAGTTCAGCGACTGGTTCGACGGCCGGGTGGCGCACCTCGATCTGCCGAAGCAGCCACCCGGCGTGTACTACCTCGAAGTCTCCGGGGTCACCGGCACGCTCGCTTGGTGGTCGACGGCAAAGAGCGTGCCCGGCGCGAGGGCGTACTCGGACGGGAAGCCCGCGACCGATGCGTCGAACAGGTACGTGATGGCACTCGGCGAGTACTTCGAGGGACCCGCCGACATCTACTCGAAGTGGGTCTTCGCTCCGAGGTCGACGACGCGTCGCAACAGCTACTGGTTCTTCCTGACCCACCTCACGACGCCCTGGGGAGAAGAGGTGCAGGACGGCGGAGCCATCCTCTACACCTCGGGATTCGACGTGATGGCGCGCGCCCGCTACCGATCCGCTGACGACGCGTGGGCCCGGATGACGGCCATCCTCGATCGGTGGAGCGAACCCGACCACATCTGCGGCGGTGCACCGCTGTACCGCGGCGAGGGCACAGTCGACGCGCCGGGCGCACACTCGGTCGGAACGGACGTCCCGTTCCCTGAGAGCGGCCTGGCGCCGGCCAGCTTCCTTTACGCCTTCGTCGGGGTCGAAGCCGAGCCGGAGGCCCTCGTCATCACTCCGAACCTGCCGTCGGCCCTGTCCAACGCCGGCGTCCGCAACCTCCACTGGCGCGGACGGCAGCTCGAAGTGCAGGTGACGCGCGACACGGTCACCGTGACCGGCAAGGGCGTGGCGGTCAAGCGCCGGTACAAGTCCGGCAAGTCGGTGCGGATCGGTTCAGACGAGCTTTAGGACCGAGCTGAACGTGTGGTTGCCGTGGCCAACTTCCACCGAGGTGGTTGAACCCGGCAACCACACGTCGGCGCTCACGCCGTACGGCGTCGTCAGCGACAGCTCGATCCGGTCGCCCTCGCAACGCCACCCGACCGCGATCTCGCCGTACGGCGACAGGTGCCTGGCCGCGGCGCTCGTCAGGTCGCCCGTCACGAGCGGACGCACCTCGATCGTGCGATACCCCGGTGAGGTCGGCGCGAGTCCGGCCACGCGGCGGTGCAGCCAGTCGGCGACCGCGCCGTAGGCATAGTGGTTGAACGAGGTCATCTCGCCCGGATTGATCGAGCCGTCCGGCAGCATCGAGTCCCAGCGCTCCCACACCGTCGTCGCGTCCATCGTGACGGCGTACAGCCACGACGGGCAGGACTCCTCCAGCAACATCCGGTAGGCGAGGTCCGGCCGGCCGGCCGTCGACAGCGCGTCGAGGATGACCGGCGTTCCGACGAAACCAGTACTCACCTGATAGCCGGCGGCACGGACGAGCGCCGCGAGCCGATCGCCCGCACCGGCGCGCTGGCGCTCGTCGGCGAAGAGGTCGTTCACGATGGCGAGCGCATACACGGTCTGGCAGTCACTGCGCACCAGGCCGTCCTCGCTGACGTACGCCGCGATGAACGCCGCGCGCACGTCCCGCTCCAGCCGCGCATAGTCCTCGGCATCGGCGTGCCGCCCCAGTAACGTGGCCGACCGCGCGAGGATCCCGGCCGAACGGGCGAAGTACGCGGTCGCGACGACGGCCGGGTCGGCCTGGGCCTTCGCCGCGTCGTCCGGCGGAGCCGTCGGGTCGAGCCAGTCGCCGAACTGCGGTCCGGTGGACCACAGCAGGTCCTCGCCGACGATGCCGCGCATCTTCTCGACCCAGGCTCGCATCGACGGGTACTGCCGCTCGAGGACGCCGGCGTCGCCGTACGCAAGGTGCACCGCGTCGGGAACGATCGTGGCCGCGTCGCTCCAGGCGGCGGCCGCGGGATCGGGTTCCCGCAGGACGTCCGGGATCACGAAGGGGACGCCGCCGTCCGCCTTCTGCTCGGCGGACAGATCGCCGAGCCACTCCGAGAGGAATCCGGCGGTGTCGAACAGGAAGGTCGCGGTGGGGGAGAAGACCTGGATGTCGCCGGTCCACCCGAGCCGCTCGTCGCGTTGCGGGCAGTCCGTCGGCAGCGCGAGGAAGTTGCCCCGCATGCTCCACACCACGTTCTCGTGCAGGCGATCGACGCGATGGTCCGACGACTCGAACCAGCCGGTACGGCGGAGATCGGTACCGAGCACCAGTGCCTCGACGTCGTCGAGCGCCAGGTCCGGGACGCCCTCGATCTCGGCGTACCGGAATCCGTTGAAGGTGAAGGTGGGTTGAAGAATCTCCACCGCGTCGCCGGCCAGCGTGTAGGTACAGGTCGCCTTCGCGCTGCGGAGCGGGCGGACGCCGAGCTCGCCGTACTCGAGAACCTCGGCGTGCCGCACGGTGACCTCGGTCCCGGCTTCGCCGTTGACCCTGATCCGGACCCAGCCCACGAGGTTCTGGCCGAAGTCGACGAGAGTCCGGCCCGACGGCGAGGTCAGCAGCCGTACGGCGGGCAGCGTCTCGGTGACCCGCACCGGGGGACCGGACGGGGCGATGAGGCGGGCGAACCCGCCGTCGAGGAGATCGACCGTGTCGACCGGCTTGCCCTCCGGCGAATCGGTGATCCGCAGATCGCGCCGCTGGCCGTCGTAGAAGTCGTCGGACAGGATGCTGCTGTGAACGGCTCCCCAGGTGGTGTCCGTTCCGAGGGTCTGCCGTGTTCCATCGGCGTAGGTGACCTCGAGCTGGGCGAGTACGGCGAGGCGATCGCCGTAGCTCGACCGGTTCCCCGGCCACACGAGCTGACCGCGGTACCAACCGTTGCCCAGCAACGCCTGGAGGCTGTTGGATCCCTTATGCAGCAGGCCTGTGACGTCGTACGTGCGGTACTGCAGCCGCTTCTCGTACGCCGTCCAGCCCGGTGCGAAGACGTCGTCGCCGACCCGCTCGCCGTTGATGGAGAACTCCACGATCCCGTGGGCGGTGAGGTAGAGCCTTGCCGAGACCGGCGGCGCCGTGAGGTCGGCTCGGCCGAACAACAGGGGAGCGCCGTCGGCCAGGCCGCCGATGGTCGACGGGCTGATGAGGTCCTGCTGCCACTCCCGGTGGTCGAGCAAACCGGCCTCGATGGTGAGCGGCTCGCTGACGTCGGTCCAGGCGTCACCGCTTCCCACCCGAACACTCACTCGGACCCGCTCACGAGAGCTCAGCGGGGCGAACGGCCAAGGCACGAAGAGTTGTTCGCCGGACTCGACGACCACGGACTCCACGCTCGCATCGGCTCTCTCGATCCGGACCTCGTAGCGATCCGAGCGCCACCCGTCCGGCGCGGACTCCAGGCACCACGACAGGCGTGGGGTGGCCGAGCCAATGCCGAACGCTTGATCCTGGTACTCCGCACGCAGTCGCGTGGTCACAGCGGTCCCAGCCACTTCTCCAGGCCCAGGGCTCACTCGAGACCCGTTCCGACGATGCCCTTGAGGTACCACTTCTGGAACACGATGAAGACGATCAGCACCGGCAGCATGGCGATCACCGCGCCGGCGAGACCGACGGACGGGGAGATCGTCGAGTTCTCACCGCCGGCCAGTGGCGCAAGCGCGACGTTGATCACCCGGTTGGCCGGATTCGGGGCGATGACCTGCGGCCAGATGTACATGTTCCACGCCGTCAGGAAGCTGATCGAGCAGAAGGTGGCGAGCGCGGGCTTGGCCAGCGGAAGACCGATGGAGGTCAGCACCCGCCCCCAACTCGCTCCGTCGATGCGGGCCGCCTCGATCAGACCGGCCGGCAGGCCGGCGAAGAACTCCCGGAAGAGCAGGATCGCGAACGCGCACTGGGCCGCCATCGGGATGATGAGGCCGGCATAGGTGTTGAGCCACCCCAGCTGGTACGTGACGACGAACAGGGGGATCAGCGTGAGGTTGCCTGGGATGAACAGCGGTACGACGAGCGCCGCGACCACCGCCGCCGCCCACTTGAAGGGGATCTTCGCGAGCGCGAAGGCGGCGGGAAGCGAGAGCAGGAGCTGCAGACCGACGATGCCCAGGCTGAAGATGAAGGTGTTGAGGATGACCCGCGGGGTCAGGTAGTTCCAGGCGTCGACGAAGTTCTGCCAGATCGGTGTCTCGGGCAACAGTGGCGGCGGGAAGGTGCTGATCTCCGCGGCGGACTTCAGCGAGCCGGAGACCATGAACAGCAGCGGGGTGGCCATCACCAGGCCGGCCAGCACGATCGCCAGGTAGCGAAGGACGTTGTGGGACAGCGGCGTACGCATCAGCTGCGCTCCTTCCGGAACCGCACGATCCCGCGCACGAGAACCACGAGGGCGATCATCAGGACGAGTTGGAACAGCGACAGGGCGCTCGCGTAGCCGATGTCGCGCTGACCGAAGGCCACCTTGTACGAGTAGAGCGCGATCGACTGGGTGGAGCCGAGCGGACCACCGTCGGTCATGATCAGCGCGACCTCGAACGAACCGCTGACGAAGCTGACGGCCTGGAGTACGGCGATCAGGATGGTCGTGCCCCAGACGTTCGGCCAGGTCATCGACCAGACCTGGCGCCACTTGCTCGCGCCGTCGAGGGAGGCCGCGGCATAGATGTCGTCCGACACCCGCTGGAGCCCGGCGAGGTACAGGATGATCACGAGGGGCAGACCGCCCCAGATCATCATGATGACCAGGGCAGGGCGGGCCCAGGTCAGGTCGGAAAGCCAGTTCGGCCCGTTGACGCCGATCCAGGACAGCGCCTGGTTGACCAGCCCGTTCGTGCTGTACAGGTTGACCCAGATCAGGGAGGAGACCGCGGCCGAGGCGATCATCGGCGCGAAGTAGAAGACGCGGATGGCCGCGATCCCCGGCAGCTTCGTGTTGACCAGGACGGCCAGGACGAAGCCGATCAGGATTGTCGGCAGGACGCCCATCAGGACGAACAGGGCGGTGACCCCGAGCGCCTGCCACATCTCGGCGTCACTGAACAACCGGATGATGTTCTCGAGCCCGACCCATTGTGGTGTGCTGAACAGGTCCCACTGGAAGAAGGTCAGCACCAGGCCGCCCACGGCCGGGAGGATCACGAAGAGCGCGAAGGCCAGCATCCCTGGCGTCAGGAACGCGGCGGCCGTGAGCGCGTCGACGCGTCTGCCGCGCCGGTAGCCGTGACTTCGGTCCGGGGGGCGTTTCTCCTCGTCCTGCCGAGGCGATGGGGGGTCCAGGGTTGAGGTCGGCACTACGCATCTCCGATGCTAGGTAGACCCGGGTGGGGCGGGGCCCGGGTCATCCGTCAGTTACTTGGCTTGCTTCTCGATGGCGGCGTTGACGGTCTTCTCCGCCTCCGCGAAGGCTTCCTCGACCGAGCGGTTCTTCAGCAAAACCTCCTGGGTCGCCTTCTTCGTGGCGTCCGACATGACGGTCGAGGTCGACCCCGGCATGGCGGTGAGCAGAACCGCGGTCCGCGCCGACTCGCCGAAGACGGCGATGTTGTCCGGCGGGGTGCCGTCCTTCCAGGTGCCGTTGTCGATGCCGTCGTCGGTCGGTGGAATGACGCCACCGACGTCCTGGGCAACCTTCATGCCGGTCTTGGTGTCGTAGAACCAGCTCAGGAACGCCCACGCGGCATCCTGGTTCTTGCTGGTCTGGGAGATCGACAGCCCGTACGACCCGCCGCCCGCGGTCGACTTGCCGTCGATCGTCGGGAGAACCTGCACGTCCCACTTCGCGTTGACGAGCGTCGTCTTGACCTGCGGAACCGAGCCACGTGAGGCGATGGCCATGGCGACCTTGCCCGAGCCGAAGCTGAGCTTCGGGTCGTCCGTCGTCGTGGTGTACGCGCCGGAGGCGGTGCCGTAGGCGCTGAGCATCAGCTTCCACGCCTTGATCGCCTCCGGCTGACCGATGCCGGACTTGCCGGTCTTCGCGTCGTAGACCGAGCCACCGAACGCCTTGATGACCGGGCCGTAGACGATCTGCGCGCTGCCGTCACCGAGCGGAGCGGCCAGGCCGGTGATTTTGCCGCCGCCCTTGGCCTGGAGTTCCTTGCCGACCCGCAGCATGTCCTCCCAGGTCCAGTCCGCCTTCGGGTACTCCTTGACCCCGAGCTGGTCGAACAGGGACTTGTTGTAGAACAGCCCGACCGAGTCGGCACTCACCGGCAGGCCGGTGATCTGCTCCGGCTTCGCGAGCGGCCGGTACTGACCGACGAACTGCGGAAGGAACGAATCGGCGGTGAGGCCGGCGAGCTTGCCTTCCTTCAGCCCCGGAGCCAGGTCCAGGGTGACGTTGTTGGTCGCCAGCGTGTCGGCCAGGAAGTCCACGTTGAAGAAGACGTCCGGCAGTTCACCGCTCAGACGCGCGGTCGCCAGTTGCTGCGCGTACTCGTCGGCCTTGTCCGTCGTACTGCGGACCTCGACCGAGCGGTCGGGGAACTGCTTCGTATACGCCTCGGCGTACTTCTTGAACTGCGGTTCGAGCGCGGTGATGGTGGTGAAGACGATGGAACTTCCGTCGACCTTGCCGGCGTCTCCGGAACTGGTGGCGGCGTTCCCGCCGCAGGCCGCGAGCACGGGAACCATCGCTGCCGCGACGGCAACGAGCACCCGGCGGCGCGCTGTACGTGACGTCATTGTCAGCCTTCCTTCCTTGCTGTGAATGCCGAACGAAGGCCGAACCCAGTCCTCGACGAGCGAGTGCTCCGACTGCGTCTGAGCGCGTCTATCGGGCGTTGAAACCTTTCAGATGAAAGCTTTCAGGCTATGATGTGTGGGTTGGGTCACGGTGTCAAGAGTGAGTGCCGCGAGTCGCTGGACGACGCGAGACCGGCCGGTGACCTGGCTGCGACAGTTCTGGTCCAGGCTGCGGCTGATCAACAGCGAAGGGTCCTACCGTGACGAGTCCGACACCGATGACGCTGCGCGTGGACGGGCGTTCCACTGCCGCCGCGCAGGCAACTCCCGGCGAGTCCATGATCAGACCGGCCGATCGTTTCGTCGCGCTCGCTTCCGAACGTCGGCCCCGGCTCTCGTGGGTCGTGCCGCTCGAACGCAACGGACAGCGGCAAACCGCTTTCAGGCTGCGGGTGAGTGCGGGGACGTCGGACCCTCGCGGTGGTGACACCTTGCTCGTCTTCGACAGTGGCGAGGTCGAAGCCGGTGACCCTTTCGTTGAACTCGGCATCGATCTCGCGGCGGACTGCCTGTATTCCTGGACCGTTCGAGTGCGCGACGAAGCCGGCGCGTGGTCGCAGTGGGCCGATCCGGCGAGCTGCGAAACCGGACCTTGGCAGTACGACGACTGGTCCGCCGAGTGGGTCGCTCACCCCGCACTCACCGTTCTGCGGCGGAAGGTGCTTCTCGAGCAGCCGACGGAACGGGCCCGACTTCACCTCACCGCTCAGGGCCTGGTGAGGGCATCCGTGAACGGCGTCGCCGTCAACGCCGATGCCTCCGATCCGTCGCGCACCGACCTGAGCCGGGCGCTGTACCGCAGCTATGACGTGACCGACCTTCTCGCCGTCGGCGAGAACACCATCGAGTTCGCACTCGGTCTGGGGCACTGGGAACGTTCCGGCGAGGACCCGCGCCTGCTGGCAGAACTCGTCGCACACGCCGACGACGGCACGATCATGCGTGCGGGTACCGGCGCGGAGATGGACGCTGCCGACGCGCAGGTCACCCGGGAGGAGCCTTTCTATCTCGAGCGCCACGAACGGATCGGTGACGCTGCGGTCTTCGGTGCGTCTGATGCGTTGCGTGTACTCGAGCCTGAGGTGGACCCGGCCTCCATCGCGACGCCGCCGTCCTCGATCGCACCAGACCCTTCACCGCCGCTGCACCGCGTCGCTGTCCACGAGGTGACGGAGCTCAGCCGGTCCGCCGTCAGCCGGGTCTACGACGTCGGAACGAACATCGCGGGCCGCACCAGGCTCACAGTGACGGATCCGGTCCCCGCCGGCACCGTGGTGCGAGTCGTCCACGGCGAACACCTCGATGCGGCCGGCAGGCTCGACACCACCAATCTCACGATGCCGTTCGACCACGGACGGGTACGCCAGGCCGTCGAGTACGTCATCGAGGGGACCGTGCGCGAGGTTCTCGAACCTTGGTTCGCGTACCACGGATTCCGGTACTTCGAGATCTTCGGGCTTGCTGCCGACGCCGACGTGACGGTGGAGGCCTGGAGCCTGCACTCCGATCTGGCGAGTGTGAGCGAACTCGAGACCGACGACCCGCAGGTCAACGCCCTCGTCCGAGCGGCACGCCGTACGTTGCTGAACAACGTGCACGGTATCCCGGAGGACTGCCCGACCCGCGAGCAGGCAGGGTGGACGGGGGACACCGCGTCGGTGACCGAGTTCGAGTTCTCGGCCTTCGACCTGCAGACCTTCTTCTCGAAGTGGCTCGCCGATCTGCGCACGAGCCAGCAAGGGGACGGCAGTATCCCGGCCATCTCGCCCGACATCCGTGCGGTCCGAATCAGCCCCGACCCCGTCTGGGGTGCCGCGCTGCAGCGGGTGCTCCTCGGCCATTGGCTGCACTACGGTGACGAACGGGTCGTGCGGGAGACACTCCCGGCTCTGCGGCGCTGGGCGGACTACCAACTCATGCTCCGGACCGCGGACGGCGTCGTCGGCAACGCTCCGATCAGCTACGGATCGGACTGGCTCGCCCTCGAGCAGACTCCGCCGCCGCTGCACCACACGACCGCGACCATCGACAGCCTGGAATCACTCGCGACGCTCGAAGAAGCCACCGGCAGTGTGGATGCCGCCGCGGTACGACGTGCCCAGGCCGACGTACTGCGGACAGCGTCGCGTACGGCGTTCTACGACGACGAACGCGACGTGTTCGGCAACGGCACCCAGGCGGCCAACGCCATCGCCGTGGAATCTCGCGCTCTCACCGGCGCCGAGGCGGAGCGTGCGGCCGGCCGGATCGCCGAAGACGTCCGCGCTCGCAACGATCGCCTGACCTCCGGCTTCGCCACGACGCGGACGACGATCCGGGCCCTCGCGCGCACCGGCCACTCACAGACGATCTTCGACACCCTTCACCAGCCGGCTGAGCCGGGGATCGGGGCGATGCTCGACCATGGCCCCGGCACGTTCTGGGAGTGTTGGTGGATCGACCCGCAGAACACGGGCACCGGGTCGCTCGATCACATCGGCCTCGGTGGACCGTTCGCGGGCTGGGCCTGGCAGTGGCTCGCCGGCGTACAGCCGATCGCCGCCGGCTGGTCACGGTTCGAGGTCGCGCCGCAGTTCGTCGACGGCGTCGACTCTCTGTCTCTCAGGTCGCGGACGGTGCGGGGGACGCTCGAGCTGCGGTACCGGGTCAGTGGACCGCAGACAGTCGTCGAGCTCACGGTTCCGGTGGGCTCGGAGGCGGTCCTTCGACTCGCTGGACGGGACGACATCCTCGGCCCGGGATGGCACGAACGCACGATCGCTACCGCACTGGTCCGTACGACGACGCGCCGAACGGCTTACTCGGCCGAAAAACCCTGGCGGCCGCCATCTCGGCCGTCGCCTTCTCCGGATGTGGTCGGCGAGCGCGGTTGGCTCCGGCGGGCGCTGGCCGACAACACCATCGAAGCCACAGGCAGCGAACCCGTCGTGGTGCTACCGGACGGCCTGCGCTGCATGCCCGTGCCTCACGAGCAGCCCGACGCGCCGGTGGCGCTGGTGCGTAGTAGCGAACTCACCGTGGCCGGAGAAGCCGCGGCGCTGTCGGTACGCCTTCCCGTCGTTGCTGCAGGCACCGACCTGTCCGACGCGACGTTCGTCTACGCGATGCTCGACCTGTGTCTGGAGAATCCGCAACGACCACTGGAGTCGTTTCTCGTCGTTCGCGGCGCCGACGGCAGTACGACCGAGGGGACCGGTACGATCTGGCCCGCCGGCTGGAATCGGGTGACTGTCGATGTCTCGGCTCTGGCCACGCGAACGGCCATCGAGTCGGTCGAGGTCAGCATTCGCATCCGGGCGAACTCCGCAGACTCCTCGGGATCCGCGGACAACGACGTGCCGTTGGGGTTCCACCTCGGTGACGTCGGCTACAGCACCGTCCGCCGAACCTGGTGAATCAGGCCGACGTCGTACTGGCTCGAACGACGAGTTCAGGGGGCAGCAGCAGGTGCTCGTGCACGTGCTCCTCGGCGTTCGCGGCGTGGTCGAGCACCAGCCGAACCGCTTCCTCGGCCAGCGCTTCCTTCGGCTGGCGGACAGTGGTCAGCGGCACGATGGCGGAGGCCGCATAGTCGATGTCGTCATAGCCCACGATGGAGATGTCGCGCGGGACGTCGATGTCGTCGGCGATGACGAGCGACTGCATCAGGCCGAGGGCCAGCAGGTCGTTCGCCGCGAAGACCGCGTCTGGCCGGGAGTCGGCGGGCAGCGCGGCCAGTTGGTCGCCGATCGCTCTGCCGTCGGCGATGGTCTGGTCGACTGTGTCGAAGTGGGTGAGGGTTGCGGCGTCGATCTCCGCGACAGCGCGGAGGGCGCCCTTCCACCGGTCGTCGACCTGATGGAGCGGACCTCCGAGAAAGGCGATCCGCCGCCGTCCGGCGTCCAGCAGGTGACGGACCGCGAGGTAACCGCCGGCGTTGCCGTCGAGTGCCACCGAGCAGAAGTCGCCCTCGTTGGCATGGATGTCGAAGAGCACCACAGGCATCCCGCGCTGGATGACACGTTCGATCCGTGCGGTCTGTCCGCCCAGTGGCGCGATGATCATGCCGCGGACGCGTTGTTCCTCGAAGAGGTCGATGTAGCGGTCCTCGCGTCCGTCCAGCTGATCGCTGCTGCCGAAGATCACGGTGTGCCCGAGGGCCTCCGCCGCGGTCTCGCAGGCATGAGCCAGACCACCGAAGAACGGATTGGCGACGTTGAGCACGATCATGCCGAGTGTCGTGCCGCCACCCATCTTGAGCTGCCGTGCGAGGTCGTTGCGCACGAAGCCGAGCTCATCCATCGTGGCGAGCACGCGCTTCAGCGTGGCGGTCGAGACCAGTTCGGGCCGGTTGAGGACGTGCGAAACCGTACCGACGGAGACCATCGCGCGGGCGGCCACCTCACGAATCCCGACTGGCCCGGCCATCTGCTTCCCCCACGCCTCGTGCACTACACAGAGGCCCCCATCATAGGCGCGCGAGACAGCGGACGTCCTCAGGTGGTCACCTCTGCCGGCTTTGCCTGGTCTGCGGATCAGGCAAAACGGTCCCGTGGCTCGTGGGGTTATGTCGGCGGCACCAGCAAGGTCACCAACGCCCACATCGCGGGCCCAAGGGACGACGAACTGTTCCGCACTCAGCGGACCGGCAAGAAGTTCTCGTACGTGTTCGAGGACGCGCCCGCCGGCACCTACATCATCAGGCTCACCTTCGCCGAGATCGACCACGCCAAGGCCGGAAAGCGCCAGTTCGATGTGCTGCTCGACGGCGCACCGGTGCTCTACGACCACGATGTTCAGGCGGAGGTGGGCGGGCAGTGCGGGTGGCGGGGTGCTCCGAAGTGGCGACGTAGGACGAGTATGTCGACGCAGCCATCGTTACCCGGATCGGTGCGCAGGCCGGCAAGGAGGCTATGGGCCACGGTAAGCCTCCTGTTGCCGATCCCGATTTGGAGATCCATCGCCTAGGGACGGCGCTGGCAGTCGTGCTGGTCTATGACCTCTTGGTAGACGAGGTTGTTGATGCAGAGTTGGTGATGACAATCCTGCCCCCTGCTACGAAATCAGGCCCGGAGATCCGCGGATCTCCGGGCCCGAGAGGTTTGTAGAACTTGAGCACCGCAACAGAAACGCAACAAATTGAATCCAGATGTGCCCTCTGGCCCCAAGCCTTTCCACCGGGGGGTGCGGTAGCGTCGTCCCTGTCAATTGGGCTATCTCCCAAGAAACAAAGGTAGATCCCGCCGACTCCACTCTTTTCCGTAGTGTGGGATAACTCGGGCACGTCGAGTTCCAGGGAGTTGCGTGCGGCCCTGGCCGACGAGCTCGCGCCGTGGCTGCAAGCCAGAGTGTTGCGTCAGGCCAGGATCGAACAGGGCATGCGGGCACTGGAGGTCGGGTCCGGCTGTTGTCAGCCGAGTTACTCAACCGCGCTTTGAAGCGGCGTCGGTCGCAAGCTGCCACATCTCATAGTTCCCGCATTCTGCCGTGACCTCAGCCGTCGCCTGAGCCGCGGCGAAGAAGTCGTCGGCCAGCGGCGAGGTGCGCGACGCCGCCATCGCGACGAATACCTGGTCGGGCGCCAGGTCCGGGACGGGCACGTAGCTGATGTCCGGGCGTGAGTAGAACACGGTCTCCGAACGCCCCACGAACGAGATGCCGCGGCCGGCCGCGACGTGCTCAAGCTTCTCCTCCACCTCGCGCACCCGGAGACCGGAGTCGGGGTGCGGGCGCGTGGTGGGCTGCGTGCTCGCACCGGCATGCCAGATCAGCGGCTCACCGGCCAGGTCTGCCTCGGTGACCCCCTCCTTGCCTGCCAACCGGTGATCGGCGGGCAGCGCCACCATGAGCGGTTCGGTGTAGAGCGGAGTCAGGCGCAGGCCGGTCTCGTCGATGGGCAGCCGCACATAGCCGACGTCGACGCGGCCGTCGAGCAGCATCGGGGCCTGGTCATCCCATTCCATCCGCTGCACATCCACGACCACGTCCGGATGCCGGACCCCGAACTCCCGCGCCGCGGGGATGACCGGGATGCCGGCCCGAAAGCCGACCACCAGCCGCTGGCCGCCGCGGGCGGCCACGGACACCCGGCGCCGGACCGCGTGCGCGGAGGCCAGCAGCGGACCGACGTCGTCCAACAGCTGTCGACCCGCGTCGGTCAGCGTTACGCCGTGGCTGTCCCTGGTGAACAGGGAGGCGCCGAGATCCTGTTCCAGCGCGCGGATCTGCCGGCTGAGCGCCGGCTGCGCGATGTGCAGCTCATCGGCGGCGCGGCCGAAGTGCAGCCTGTCGGCGACGGCGACGAAATAGCGCAGTTTGCGCAGGTCCAGATCCATGGGGCCTCCCGGTCCGGCAATGCCTCGAGGGTATCACCACGGCTAAAACAGGTCTTGGACACCCGCTCAGGCCGGTGGCATTGTTCATGGGGCCGAGAGAATTCGGTACAAGTATTCGGGATCGGTATTTGATAGCAGCGCCCAAAACCAGAATGACCACATCAAGAATTGGGCTCTTCCGTTCCTGTTTCGAAACCCATCAATTCAACGGAGTAAATCGTGGGAAAGCTCGATGGCAAGGTCGCAGTGATCACCGGCGGATCCACCGGCCTGGCGCTGGCCGGCGCCAAGCTGTTCGTCGAGGAAGGAGCGTATGTCTTCATCCAGGCCCGGCGGCAGGAAGCATTGGACGACGCCGTGAAGCTGATCGGCCGTAACGTCACCGCCGTGCAGGGTGACGCGGCCGACCTGGACGACCTGGACCGTTTGTACGACACCGTCAAGCGGGAAAAGGGTTCGATCGACGTGCTGTGGGCCAGCGCCGGGACGGGCGAACCCGGTGTCCTCGGCGAAATCACCGAGGAACAGTTCCACCGCGCCTTCTGGCTCAACGCGCGCGGCACCTTGTTCACCGTGCAGAAGGCACTGCCGCTGATCAACGACAACGGCTCGATCTTCATGACCGGATCCAACGCCTCCCTCGGCGCCTTCCCCGGCTGGAGCCTCTACGCGGGAAGCAAAGCCGTCCAGCAGGCCTGGGCCCGCGTCTGGCTCAACGAACTGCGCGACCGCAAGATCCGGGTCAACGTCCTGACCCCCGGCCAGGTCGCCACCGCCAAACAGGAAGAACTGTTCGACGAGGCAACAAGAGCCGCATTCGAGTCCCTCATCCCCCGCGGAACGATGGGCCGCCCCGAAGAGATCGCCAGCATCGCCCTCTTCCTCGCCTCCAACGACTCCAGTTACGTCAACGGCCTGGAACTGGTCGCCGACGGCGGCGCGACCGCCGTCTGAGCCACACACGAACGAGTCAGAGCGGCGCCTGAAGAACAGGCGCCTCGAAAACAGAAAGAGGCACAGTTCATGAGCAGCATCACCTTCCTTGGTGCGGGGAACATGGCCCGTACCATCGGCACGCTCGCGGTGGCGGGCGGCAACACCGTCGAGATCATGGCACGCGATCAGTCCAAGGCCGACGACCTGGCCAAGGTCCTGGGCGGCGGCACCACGACAGGAAAGTGGGGCGCCGTCCCGGCCGGGGACATCGTCATCACGGCCCTGTTGTACGCCGGTGTGGTTTCAACCGTCGCCGAGTACGGAGACGCCCTCGCGGGCAAGATCATCGTCGACATCAGCAACCCCTTCAACGCCACGTTCGACGGACTGGCCCACAGCGAGCCGACATCGATCGCGCAGGAGGTCGCCAAGATCGCCCCGGCCGGCGCCAGCGTGTTCAAGGCCTTCAACACCATCTTCCGTAACGTCCTGGCGGAGGGCCGGCCCGATGTCTTCTTCGCCGGCGACAACCCGCAGGCCAAGGCGGACGTGGCGGCATTCATCGAGAGCCTCGGACTGCGCCCGCTCGACGTCGGCGGCCTGAAGATGGCGCACTGGCTGGAAGGAGCGGGTGTGCTCACGGTAGGCCTCGCGGGCAACGGGATCGGCCACGGGAACTTCGCCCTGGGCGTCAACGAATTTACGGACTGACCCCGGGCTGAGCAGTCGGCGAACAGAGCGCCGTGCGCTCTGACGGGTTGATGGACCACCGACTCGCGGATGTCGGAAATCAACAGTGGCGAAAATTTCGCCTGAGGAGGCGCATCGCATGAGGCGTACTTCGATGCCTTCGCGATGTTCACCAGCCTTGATCACCTGCTCGACTTCGCCGGTCAGGTGATCGACCGTACCGGCCGGTTGTGACCACCGAAGAAGCGGCCACCGAAGACACGACCACCGAAGACACGGCCACCGAAGACACGACCACGTAAGAAAGAGAGCACTCACCATGAGCAGCATTAGTTTCATCGGACTGGGTGGCATGGCCCACGCCATCGCCGCCCGCGCCGTCGCGGGCGGCCACTCGGTCGAACTCATCGGCCGCGACCCGGCCAAGGCCAAGGGCCTGGCTGCCGAACTCGGCGTCGGGGCCACGGTGGGGACAGCCGGCACCGTACCCGCTGGCGACATCGTTGTCTTGGCCGTGCCGTACGCCAGCGCTGTGCCGGTCGTCGCCCACTACGGGGATGCACTGGCCGGCAAGGTCATCATCGACATCTCCAACACCTTCAACGCCGACGCCACCGCGCTGGTCGTCCCTGATGGCACGTCCGGTGCGCAGGAGATCGCCAAGGCGGCCCCGGCGAGCGCGCACGTCGTGAAGGCGTTCAACACCGTCTTCGGCCACGTCCTGGTCCAGGAGCGTCCGCTGGACGTGTTCTTCGCCGGAGATGACGCGCAGTCCAAGGCGAGCGTGTCGGCGTTCATCGAAAGCCTCGGACTGCGTCCCCTCGATGTCGGCGGCCTGGAGATGGCTCGCTGGCTGGAAGGGGTCGGGCCATTGCTGATGGGCCTGGCCCGCAACGGCGCGGGGACCTTCGACGTCGCCTTCGGCGTCGACTTCCCCGGCTGAGCGCACCCCGCACCACCATTCTTCCGCTACATCACTCACGCCAAATCACTCACGCCGCATCACTGACAAGGAGCAGTAACGTGCACGTCTTCGTCACTGGCGGGACCGGCCATTCCGGTTCGCACATCATCCCCGAGCTCATCGCCGCCGGGCACGAGGTCACCGGCCTGGCCCGGTCGGACACGGCCGCCACGGTGCTGTCCGCACTCGGCGCGAAGGTACGCCGCGGCGACCTCCAGGACCTCGACGGGCTCAAGGAGGCGGCCGCGGACTCCGACGGCGTCATCCACGTCGCGCACCGGCAAGACCTGCTTCCGTCCGGCGGGATCGACGCCGTGGCCGCCGCGGAGCTCCCTGTCATGCTCGCGTACGGCGAGGCACTGGCGGGTAGCGGAAAGCCGCTGGTCGTAGCGGGGAGCATCGGCTCGCCCGGGAACGGGGGAGGGAACCTGGGCCGCCCGGCCACCGAGGACGACCCGGCCCTTCCCGTCGGCGACGAGCACAGGGGCACCCTGCGGGCTCGTAACGTCGTGGAGACCGCCGTGATCGGCCTCGCCGAGCGGGGAGTGCGGTCTTCGGTCGTGCGGATTGCCAACATCGCGCACAGCACGACCGATCGTGCCGGCTTCCTCCCCACGCTGATCGCGCTCGCGAAGGAGAAAGGCTTCGCCGGCTACCCCGGAGACGGCGCGAACCTGTGGAACGCCGTGCACGCCCGCGATGCCGCCTCCTTGTTCCGGCTTGCGCTGGAGAAGGGCCCGGCAGGCAAGTACTGGCACGCCGTGGGGGACGGGGGCATCCCGGTCCGCGAGATCGCTGAGGCCATCGGCAGCCGTCTGGGCCTGCCTGCCGTGAGCGTGCCGATGGACGAACTGATGCTGCCGGGCCACTTCGGCTTCCTCGCGAACATCGTCACGCAGAACTACCCGGCCTCCAACCTCATCACCCGCCGGACCCTGGGCTGGGAACCCGCTCAGCCCGGCCTGCTCGCCGATCTGGACAACGGTCATTACTTCCCGTCAGCTGACGTCCCCGCCATCTGAGGGCAGGGATTTCATCGCAAAGGGTCCCGCCCATGGCGGGGACAAGGCTCTTCTTCTGAAGGGACGTTCGAGAACATGACAACTGTGGGATTCATTGGAAGCGGATCCATCGGCAGCACAATCGCGCGGCTCGCCGTCGAGGCCGGCCACCAGGTCGTGCTCAGCAACTCGCGCGGTCCCGAGACGCTCGCGGACACGGTCGCTGAACTGGGTCCGCGGGCGACCGCGGCGACGAGCGGGGAGGCCGCGGCGGCCGGTGACATCGTCGTGGTCACGGTGCCGGTCAAGGCCTTCCCCAACTTGCCCGCCGCGCCACTGGCGGGGAAGACGGTCATCGACACGTGCAACTACGGCCCCGATCGTGACGGAGACATCCCCGAGCTCGACGGCACGTCGCTCACCTCGAGCGAGCTGCTGCTGCGGTACATCCCGGACGCCGGGCTCGTGAAGGCGTTCAACACCATCTACTTCAAGCACCTGCTGTCACTCGCCCGCCCGGTGGGGGCGGCCGACCGCTCCTACCTGCCGATCAGGCCGCGGCGCTCCGTCGAGCTGCCGACTGGGCATCACCCGTTCGTCACCCGTCCCGACCTGGTCGTCGACCAGGTCCAGGCGCTGTCGCACCGCGCGTGAGCACGACCAGCACGTGAGCAAGATCAGGAGAGGCACATGACCGACCATCCGCCGCTGATCGCGGTGACCGATGCAGAACTCGAAGACCTGCGCGCGCGGCTACGCGCCACCCGGTGGCCCACCCGGTGGCCCGTCGATGGCTGGGAAGCGGGCGCCGACACCACTGAGGTGCGCCGCCTGGCGGAGTACTGGGCCACAGGCTATGACTGGCGCACCCACGAGGCGCGGATCAACGCCCTGCCGCACCACATGGCCGTCATCGACGGCACGCCCGTCCACTACCTCCGGTTCGACGGCGAGCAGCCCGGCGCCCTGCCGATCGTCCTGACCCACGGCTGGCCCAGCACCTTCCTGGAGCTCACCGACCTCGCCCGGCGTCTCGCGGAGCCGTCGAAGCACGGCGGCGACGCGTCCGACGCGTTCACGGTCGTCGTCCCCTCGTTGCCCGGCTACGCGTTCTCGCCGCAACGACCGTCCCTCCCGCCGACGCTCCAGACTCACCAGGTCTGGCACCGGCTCATGCGGGACGAGCTCGGCTTCGACCGGTACGCCGCCCACGGCGGCGACCTGGGCGCGGGGATCACCTCGCGTCTGGGTGAGGCCTACCCGGAGTCGCTAGCCGGCGTCCACCTGCTCGCCGTCGCCGCACCCCAGGAGTACGACGCCGCCAGCCTCACCCTGGACGAACAGGCCTACCTCGATCAGGTCGCCACCTGGAGCGCGGAGGAGGGCGGCTACCAGCACCAGCAGAACACCCGCCCGCTCACCCTGGCCCACGCTCTGTCCGACTCTCCGACCGGCCTGCTGGCCTGGATCGTCGAGAAGTACCGCGCCTGGAGCGACTCGGGCGGCGACCTGTCGTCGCGGTTCACCGACGACTTCGTCCTCACCCAGACGTCCCTGTACTGGTTCACGGGCACGATCTCGACGTCGTTCCGGCCCTACTACGAGTACGCCCGCGGCCTGACCCGGCGCGTCGACAAGGTCGAAGTGCCCACCGCTGTTGCCGTCTTCCCCGCCGACCTCACCCAGCCCCCGCGCTCCTGGGCCGAACGCACCTACAACATCACTCGGTACACGTCGATGCCACGCGGCGGACACTTCGCCGCCCACGAAGAGCCCGAACTGCTCGCCGACGACATCACCGAGTTCTTCCGCCAACTGCGCTGAGACCAACCCTGCAGCAGTCGGAGCGGCTCCGCGGACGTCATGTCTGCGAGGCTCTGACCGGCGAGCAAACCATCGCGCTGAGTTCCGATGCGGCGCTAGCGGCGGGCGTGGGTGTCGGCGATACAGTCAACGGCCATCTCGGCGACGGAACGGAGGTCACCTCGACGGTCGTTGCCGTTTGTACCCGAGGCCTGGGCTTCGGCGACGTGACCATGACCAACCCTGCGCTGTCGCGACGCGTGCCGCGATGCGAAGCGCGTCGATCGTCGAGATCGGATCGCGCCAGTAGCGTCCGCCGGGGCCACGGCGAAATGGTTCGGACACTGATCAATCGTGTGGGCGGGCCCATACCGGAGCAAGATGGCTTGTACGCCGGAAGAGGTGGATGCGTCGTAACCAGCGCACGGAAGGAACAAGCAATGGAACTGATTTTCGTCCACGGAGCGTTGGTGCGTGACGGGCAGTCGTGGTGGATGCCAACTGCAGACCTTCTGAAGGAACGTACCGGAATCCGAGGACCGGGCGCGGAGGTCAGTGAGGCGATTGCTCAGCGCTGATGTCGGTGACAGTCGCGCCGTAGGCGGCGACTAGGGCGTCCGCGTCGACGAAGGCGATGCGCCCGCCCGTCCCCGCGCCCACGGCGATACGGCGGCCGACTATTCGCTCGTCGGCGACGACCGGCCAGGCCGTGGTCGACCCGATCGGCGTGACTCCGTGCCGATAGCCCGTCGCGTCGAGGGCCATTCCATCGTCCGACATCCGCAGCTTGTTGACGCCCACCACCGCGCGGAGCTTCGGCCACGAGATCTGGCGGCCGCCGGGGATCAGCGCGAACAGGAAGCTTCCGTCGTGCCGCTTCACGACAAGCGACTTCACGATGTCGCCCGGCTCGATGCTGAGCAGTTCGGCTACCTCTGCGAGACTCTGCGCCTCCAGATGCTCGACGATCTCAACGTCGAGTCCGCGCGCGACCGCGTCCGCCTCGAACCGCTCCGCGCCGTCCATCACACGATCTGCGTCGCTCATTCCTCCACCTCTCGGGCTTGAGCGCGCAGGTATGTGACCCTACGCACGAGTATGACAATAACCGGCGGGCTCCAGAGCACGAAGCAACCGGTCGAGTCAGCCCGGTCAGCTCGGCGACCCGGGCCCCGTCCCGGACCTGGTCCAGAACACCTTCGGCATGCCATGGCTGCTCCCGTACGCGCAGGGCGCGCTCGTCGTGATGGATGCCCTGCATCTTCAAGGCGAGGCCCATGTTGTCGGCCACTGTCATGTGCGGGTACAACGCGTAGTTCTGGAACACCATCGCGATGTCGCGGTCCTTCGGCGGAGCGTTGGTGACGTCGCGATCGCCGATGGCCATCACTCCCGCGTTCACCTCTTCGAGCCCGGCAAGCATCCATAGGGCCGTTGACTTGCCGGATCCCGACGGTCCGACGAGCACCATGAACTCGCCGTCCTCGATCTCGAGGTCGGGCTCACATCTCTGAGCGGTGCAAGTATCTCGACGTGTGAGGACTGTTGCCGACCGACTTGCTGTGAATCCGGTCCTGGAAGCGATTGGTCCGAGTCCGTGAGGAAAGGTTCGGCGCTGGTCGTGACACAGGGGAGATATGTCTATGGAAACTGTTGCGAACTCGGTGCAGTTGCCGCCGCTCGAGAATCCGAACGAGCGAGCGGCTGTTGGTGCGGAGCTGCAGGCTGCCCTGCAGGATCTGGTCGATCTGTCGCTGATCGGGAAGCAGTTGCACTGGAGCGTTGTCGGTGCGGCCGCTCATGGCGTGCACCTGTTCCTCGATGAGCTGGTGGAGGAGTGGCGGGAGCTCGCAGATGTCGTCGCCGAGCGTGCGGTGACGTTGGGGTTCATCCCCGACGGACAGAGCGCGACTGTGGCGAGCGGGTCACGTGTCGACCCTGTCCAGGTGCGGTCGCTGCTCGATCACGTGGTGGTCTGGGAACTTGGACGTCGAGTGGCGGCGGTGGCTGAGCGGATTCGTGCGCGGCTTGTGCCGGTCGGTGCGGCGGATCTGGTGACTCAAGAGGTACTGACCAGGGTGGTTGGGACGCTGGAGAAGCAGCAGTGGCTGCTGCGCGTCCAGCTCGGTGAGAAGGCCTGATGGCCGTCACCAGGGGGTTCCTCGGACGGCCCCCCGCAGACTCCTCGAGGGTGCCGCCCGGGCAGTACGTCACTCGAGACTTCCCGGTGTTGTCCGCCGGACCGACTCCGCACACGCGCCTGGATGCCTGGAACTTCACGATCCGCGGATCGGTGGACAACCCGGTCTCATGGTCGTGGGCGGAGTTCCAGGCTCTGCCTCACGAGAGATTCACCGTCGACATCCACTGCGTGACGAAGTGGACGAAGCTGGACATGGCCTGGGCGGGGGTACCTCTCGACACCTTCCTTGACGCGGTGTCGACCCCGGCAGCGCATGCCATGGCCTTCTCCGACGGTGGCTACACCACGAACGTTCCGCTGGCGGACCTACGCGGCGGGAAGGCCTGGATCGTCGACGAGTACGACGGGCAGCCGCTCGATCCGGAGCACGGTGGGCCAGCGCGACTGCTGGTGCCTCACCTCTACTTCTGGAAGAGCGCGAAGTGGATCCGCGGGTTGGACCTGCTGACCGACGACCAGCCCGGTTTCTGGGAGATGTACGGCTACCACACCTATGGAGACCCGTGGAAAGAGCAGCGCTACTACGGCGACTGACCTGGCAGACCGGTACGGTGATCGCGACGACCGTCGAGACTCCGCGAGTGAAGACCATCACGCTCGCCGTGCCGGGCTGGCCTGGACATCGTGCGGGTCAGCACCTGGATGTGCGGCTGACAGCACCCGACGGGTATCAGACGCAACGGAGCTACTCGATTGCCTCAGCGCCGGAGGACGAGCACCTGTCAGTCACCGTCGAGCGGCTCGACGACGGTGAGGTTTCCCCGTACCTGGTCGACGAGTTACGGCAAGGCGATGAACTCGAGTTCCGTGGTCCGATCGGCGGACACTTCGTTTGGGACGACGAGACCGGCGGCCCGTTGTTCCTGGTGGCCGGCGGGTCAGGACTGGTCCCTTTGCGGGCGATGCTTCGGCATCACCGTGCGAGGGACAGTCGAGTGCCTGTCCGGGTGCTGTGCTCAGCCCGCTCGATCGAGCTCCTGATCTACCGTCAGGAGCTCATGGAGCTGGCTGCCTGCGACCTCATCGATGTCTCGATCACACTGACTCGTGAGGCCCCGAACGACTGGCACGGTCACCGCGGTCGCATCGACCCGGCGCTGCTGTCCAAGGTCGGATGGCCCACCGATGAAGAACCGCTGACCTACATCTGCGGACCGACGGCGTTTGTCGAGGCGGCTGCCCACGGATTGGTGACCATGGGATACGACCCGGGACGGATCCGGACCGAACGCTTCGGCGGGACAGGGGTGTGACGAAGATGGGAATCGTCGACGGCAACGCGATGGCCGGCCTCATGCACGACCTCTTCGCGCGAGACATGACGACCGTCGGATACAAGTGCGGAAGTTGTGGCCGGACGGGGGTTCTGGCGGAGATGATGGTGTACATGTCAGGACCCGGAACGGTGGCGCGTTGCAGGGACTGTGACGCGATCCTCGTGATGCTCACCGAGCGCCGTGGAATGTACTGCATCGACACGCCGGGATTGGCGTAGTCAGTGCTCCCTCCGGCTTGACCGTCGCTCAGCGGCGTGCTTTTGAAGGCGGATTCACCCCGCCGGCACCAAGCCGGCTGAGAACGCTCTCGAACTTCAGACCGACGGCCTACCCTCGGCCGCTCACTTCACCGTCACCTTGAAAGGCGTTTGATGACCATCCAGACCCCGCCCGACCCGACCGCCGCCGACATGGCCCAGCACCTGCCGCACGCGATCAAAAGGTTCCTGCGCGAGGCTGACCCCCAGCACAAGGCGAATGCTCACGACCTGCTGGCGGCCTTCGCGACTGACGCCACCGTGGTCGATGATGACGGCACCACCTACACCGGGCACGACGAGATCCACCGCTGGCGGGCGGCCGAGTCCAGCGAGTACACCTACACGGTCGAGATCAGCCACGTCGAGAAGTTCGACGACACTCGTTACGTCGTCACCACTCACCTCGAGGGCGACTTTCCCGGCGGAGTCGTTGACGTCATCTACAGGTTCACCCTCGCCGACGACCTCATCGCGCATCTCCAGATCGCTCCCTGACTCGGGGCGTGCTGAGGAGCGGCCGGTCGCCTGCTGGCTGCTGTGCAGGACGACGACTGCAGACTTGGGTCCTGGGCGATCGATGGACAAGAGGGCAGCAACGAGTCGAAGAAACCAAAGATGAGAGGGCTACGGCACGATGATGGACAAGTTGCAGGGGATCGAAGCCGAGGACGGCGCGGCCGTTGCCGCTGCCGATATCCCGAAGGCGGTGACGGCCGGCCGGCTGGTGTACGTCGACGGTGCGAGTCAGGTCTTCACGACCGACGGGCTGACCACCTATTCCGAACCGCGCGGCGACAGCGCGGGCGAGTGGTACGTAGATGACGATGGGCGGTTCTGTTCGTTCTGGCCGCCGTCGTACCGGGCCTGCTACGTGCTCCGCTGGATGGTTGAGAACACACGGATCGTCGGACTCGAGTTCACCGGGGTCAGGGACGGTGTCACGTTCGAGGGCCGCTACGAGTAGCTCAGGAGCGGCCCGGGTGCCTCCGAGAGGGCGTCCGCAACACTTGACCGCAGAGCGGGAATCACGTCCGTCTCGAACCAGGGGTTCTTGGCCTGCCACCTGAAGTTCAGAGGCGACGGATGGACCAGCGGAATCCGGTCCGGGGCGTAGTCCCGATAGGCGCGGACGGTCTCGGTCAAATTCTTCTTGTCACCGGCACCGAGATAGTGCTTCTGGGCATAGGTGCCGATGAGTACCGTGAGACGAAGTCCCGGCATCAACTTCAGGATTCTCGGGTGCCACAGCGGCGCGAACTCGGGGCGCGGAGGCAGATCGCCGTGCGTCCCCTTGCCCGGGTAGTAGAAGTCCATCGGCAGGAGGGCGATCGTGTCCGGGTCGTAGAACTGGGCGTCGGTGACCCCCATCCACTTCCGCAGCTTGGTGCCGCTGAGGTCGTTCCACGGGATCTGGCTCTCCTGAGCCTGCCTGCCGGGTGCTTGGCCGATGACGGCGATCCTCGACCTCGGCGACACGGAGTAGATCGGCTCGTAGCCACGTTCGAGCGCCCACGCGTTCGAGGGGTGGTTCCTGATCTCGTTCTGCAGCTCTGCCAGCTCATCCACAGGGAACCTCAATTCGTCCGAGAAGTCTGGCTCTGTGCCGGCGTACGACACACCGGCTGCATATTCGTATCAAGTTGCCCGGCCGACCTTTCCGAGTGCTTCGAGGTTTCCGAGGCGTGTGCCGCAGCCAATCGGAAACGGGACGATATAGACCCGTTCGTCGGTCTCCTCCAGGCGTCGCCGTCGCATCACACAGGGGTAGCGGTTGAACGCGATTCGGCACGGCCTGTCTGTCTTTCTTCCTTTGCCTGCTTAGCCTGGTGTCCGCTGGCGGCAGAGCTGACCTATCACCTGACGGGTCGTCGTCCCGAGACAAGTGGACGTGAGGCAAAATGGACGGTATCGTCCATCATGTTGTTTCCAACCGGCCCACAGACGAGCCGGCCCCGTGGTCACTACGTCGCGTTGATCGCCGGAGATCCATGAAGAGCGAAGTTTCCAAGTCCTTGTCTCAGGTGCGGGTTGTCTCTGCGGAGGCGGCGGCAGAGAACCGCGTGTGGGTTCGCGACCTGAGCAGCAGTGGTGATCAGCGCGAACTCGCGAGCCGGCGCTTGTACGAGGTTCTTCTGCGGGCGGCCAGGTCAGAGGTGGGCCGGCGGGCCGCCGGGCTGCGACTCGCCGGACCGGAGCTGGACGACATCGCGCACCAGGCGGCCGCGGATGCGCTGCTGGCGATCTGCGGCAAAGTCGAGACGTTCCGTGGTGACTGCAAGTTCACGACATGGGCGTACAAGTTCGTGATCTTCGATGTGGCGGCCAAGGTCAACCGGCACTTCTGGCAGCGGGCGGGTGTCGCGTTCGACGACGAGGACTGGGATCGCCTCCCCGCCCGGCTGGGGATCGAGCCGGAGGCTCATGCTGAAAGCCGGGATCTGATGGAAGCTGTGCATCGCGCCGTCGACGAGAGACTGACAGAGAAGCAACGGACTGTCTTTGTCGCGCTGGTGCTGAACGGGATGCCGACCGACGTGCTCGCGGATCAGCTCGGAGCGACGCACAACGCGATCTACAAGATGATGTTCGACGCCCGCCGTAAGCTGCGGGCAGCCCTGGTCGACGCTGGGTACCTGCCGGAGCAGCTGATCGTCTGAGAACGTCTCGAGAACAGCGGACTGCCGCCGCTCTGTCGATCCGATCGGCGGCTGCGGTTCCCGAATCGAGTCCCACTCGGCCTGGCCGAGCGGGCGGAGCGAAGTGCGAGCGGCCGGCCGACGTGGAGGTGCAGATGGCGATCGTCAACCACGGCTTTGCCGGCAGGGGCGGATCTGAGGACCACCGACTCCCGCCAGGTCAGCATCTCACTGACGACTTCCCGGTGTTGTCGGCGAGCGTGACTCCGCTGATCCCGAAGGACAAGTGGGAGTTGACGGTCACGTCGGAGACCGGTGCGCAGCGACGCTGGAAGTGGCGCGATCTGCTCGCCCTTCCGGCCGAGTCGGTGGTCGCCGACATCCACTGCGTCACCAGGTGGTCGAAGTTCGGCACCCGTTGGGAAGGAGTCTCCGTTGATGCCGTCCTCGCGGACGTGACCACTGAGGCGACCCATGTCATGGTCGGTTCCTACGGTGGCTACACGACGAACCTACCGTTGACCGAGCTCCGCGGTGGGAAGGCCTGGATCTGCTACCGGTACGAGGGCCACGACCTCGCAGCACTGCACGGCGGTCCCGCTCGTCTGCTCGTCCCGCATCTGTACTTCTGGAAGTCAGCCAAGTGGCTGAACGGTCTGCAACTGCTGGCGCGGGACGAGCCAGGTTTCTGGGAGCGAGCCGGCTACCACAACCACGGTGACCCGTGGCGCGAGCAACGCTACGAGTTCGACTGACTGGTACGGATCAACCGGCGCCGGCCGCGTGGGCCTACTCGACCACTACTACCGTGGTGTCGAACGCGACGTAGCCGGTGAAGTCATGCCGGACCGTTTCGATCGCCGAGCGCCTGGGATGCGGGTAGGACCATGCAGCGTCGACGTACTCGTGGTGCGGAGTTTCCACGCTGAAGTAGCGGGCTCGTCCCTTCCAGGGGCACACATAGGGAGTCGGGCTCTCCTTCAGGGTGCCGATTGTCAGGGAGTCCGGAGGGAAGTAGTGATTCCCGTCGATCGAGATGATGTGTTGCGCGTCCGCGTCGGCGAGGAGAACACCGTCGATCATTGCTCGCACTGTCGTCCTTTCGATGGAGGCCTTCGAAGACTCGTGTCCTGGTCGAGCTTCGGTCTTACTGGCCCAGTCCCGCGGTCGACCGCAGCGCATATCCGGACATCCAGCAGTCCCGTTGGATCTCGTCGATGAAGCCGGACATGTCGACCTCGATGCTCACCAGCCCGTCCTCCACGGTCAGACAGACCTGCGACGGCCGCAGCAGCCGGCCCCCTGTTGCAGGCCTGATGGGCATCAAGTCGAACTCCTCGGGATGATGGTCTGTCAGGTCTTCCGGCGCGGGCACGCGCACTTCAGCGTTGGGCGCGCCGGCAACAGTCGGGTTCTTGCTTGGAGCTCCCGCTGCTGTTTGGTCAGCTGCGGCCGGCCATCACACCGCCGTCGACGTTGAGGAGCGCTCCGGTGATCCAGCTGGATTCCGGCGAGAGGAGGAAGACGATGGAGGAGGCGATGTCCTGGGCGGTTCCGACCCGTCCCAACGGGTGGAAACTGTCGAATCCCTTCACGGCCTCCTTGTACACCGGCGTCGCCACCCCTGCGGGAGCCACTGCATTGACGCGAATGCCGTCCGCCGCCAGTTCCATGGCCAAGTTGTGAGTCAAGGCATGCAGGCCGGCCTTCGCCATTGAATAGCCGGTTCCAGGTAACGCCGCGACCGCCTGATGTCCCCACATGCTGCCGATGTTGACGATCGCACCGCCACTGCCCGCCGCTGTCATGCCTCGCACCACGGTCTGGGTCAGGAAGAAGAGAGCTCGATTCAGCTCCAGGTCGGCGTCGTAGTTGTCCTGGCCGTAGTCGAGGAACTTCCTGGGCGCGAAGAATCCGGCCGCGTTGACCAGCAGCGTCGCATCGGCATGCTCTGCCGCGAGTTGTTCCTGCAACTGTTCGATGCCCCTGTCTGTGTGCCGATCGGGAGCCGGCCCTGCCCGTTCCTGGGCGGACACGATGCTGCGCAGCTCAGCTGACGTCGTCGAGCTCGAGCGGCTCGTCGTCCACGACGTGGATCGCAGCCTCTTCCGCGCTCGCAGCACCTCCGTCGATCCCGACGTCGGACGCGATGAGCTCTTCTTCGAGATCGAAGTGGGCCCCTTCGTAGGGCGCGACGAGCCGGCCGGCGCGGACGCGGCCCACCTCCGGGCCGTCGACATCCTCCGACGGTTCGGCGTACGGGTCGATGTCCGGCTCCTCCTGCGCCAGGCGCTGCTCGAAGGTCTCACCCTGCAGTGCCTCCGCGGCGGTGGTACCGAAGCCCTCGCCGGCCGACCACTTCTCCGGGGGTGAGTAGCCTTCGTCGAGCAGGTCGGAGACCCCCCGCTCATCGAGCGTGTCGGAGGACTGGAGCTGGTCCTCGTCATCCACGCTGTAACTGCCGTAGTACTCCCGACTGACCTCGCTCATACGTCCTCCTGTCGACCGGCCGACGGCGTGCCGGCTCCTCACAAGAGTTGGTGTCGTCCCCAGCATCGAGGCTTACTCGGCTCGAGGTCGTCAGCGCTCGAGGGATCAGGCCGGCTGGCCGTACAGGGCACTCATCGACCTGGACATCCTCGATCATGGACCGTTGCCGCCAGGTACGCTGGTCTGATGGCGGACTCCTCGCCGACACCTGTCGGACACTGGCCGGCTCGGTGGACCTGGTTGTCGAGGGTTCGTGAGCCGGCAGGCGTGTTGCTCCACGTCGAGCATCTCGACGAAGCGGCGGCAATCGTCGCGCGGCCCAGATAAGCTCTTTGCGTGCCCGAGACAATGAACGATCTCGACCGCCGCCTGACGGCGCGTGGAGCGGCCACGAGAGCCCGGATCGTCGCCTCCGCCGACGAGCTGATGTCCCTCAAGGGGGCCGCGGCGACCACGCTCGACGAGGTGACGGCGGCGAGCGGGACGAGCAAGTCGCAGTTCTACCGACATTTCGCGGACAAGAGCGCCTTGGTCCAGGCCGTCATCGCACTGCGGGGCAGCCGAGTGCTCGAGCGCGAGGAACAGTACCTCCGAAGGGTCGACTCGTTCAGTGGTCTCGATCGCTGGTGCAGGGCCATTCTTCAGCGAGTCACAGCACGCCGCGGAGCGCGGGGCTGCGAACTGGGCGCGCTGTCGACCGAGCTGTCCGACCAGGACGAGGCCGCACGGATCGATCTCGACGCACACATCACCACCTGGATCTCCCTCCTTTCCGGTGTGCTCGAGCGGATGAAGTCCAACGGCACACTGTCCGAGGACGCTGATCCGGCAACTCTGGCCACGGGCATCATGGCCGCGCTCCAGGGCGGGTACGTTCTCGCTCAAGCGGCCCGCGATCCGGGACCGATGCACATCGCGCTCGACCTGGCGATGGACTCGGTCAAAGCCCACGCGAAGTCGCCCAGCGACAAGTAGGCGGCCATCGGCCGGTTGAGTCGGCCCTTCAGCTGACAGGCAGCAGCTCGCGGCCCTGACTCAACGCCGGGCCATGGCGCGGCGATCACCGTCTTGCAGGTAAGAAGCGGGCGTCGTAGGGGCTCCAACAACCATGTTGCCAAGTGTGAGTTCAGCACGACCCTTCGTCGGCAGAGTTGCTCTGGTGACTGGGACAGGCAGTCGGATCGAGCGGTCGATTGCCGAGCGGTTGAGTGCCGCCGGTGCCGCAGTCGCTGTCGTCGCCAGGTCGACAGCTCGTGCGGACGCTACGGTGGAAGCCATCCGCGCCGCCGGGGGCGAGGCGGACGGGTTCACCGCCGATCTCGCTGATCCCGAGTTGATTCCTGCTCTCGTTCACGGCATCGAGCGGGTGTTCGGTCAGATCGACATCCTCGTCAACCACGCTGCCACGGTGGCGCCGCTCGGCCCTGTC
The DNA here is from genome assembly GCF_039530625.1 of Kribbella sancticallisti. Taxonomy (NCBI): domain Bacteria; kingdom Bacillati; phylum Actinomycetota; class Actinomycetes; order Propionibacteriales; family Kribbellaceae; genus Kribbella; species Kribbella sancticallisti. Next base: position 41,580 of record NZ_BAAAOS010000008.1, read on the forward strand.
ACCACGCTCGATCCGGCAGCTGTACTGCGTGCCCTCACCCTGAATGTCGCCAGCGCGGTGGCGCTGGCCGGGGCGGTGATACCGCCGATGACCCGTCAGGGCTGGGGGCGGATCGCCAACGTGTGCAGTTCGGTCGGCCATCTGGTCTCGTGGCCTGGTGGTAACGTCTACGCGGCCTGCGTCGCTGCGCTGGATGCTCACAGTGTGAACCTGGCCGAGGAGCTCGCCGGCACCGGAATCACGGTCAACGTTCTCCGTGCACAGTGGGCGGGTACAGCGCTGCGGACCTGGCTGGCTGGAATCGATCCGGATGCGGTTGACGATCCCCTGATCCGGCGATTCGTTCTCCACCAGACCGGTCTCGGGACGGTCGACTCCGACCGTTCGGCCGCAACGCTGCTGGATCACCTGGTCACGACGCAGACGGGTCGCGTTTGGAGTGCCGCTCCGACGGACTGATGCCCTTGGCAAAGACGGGAACCCGTGCGGAACTCAGAGCCAGCCAGAGCGGCGGAAGCTCGCGTAGAGCGCGCCGCAGCCGGCCGCAATGAGCCCGAGGACCACGAAGTAGCCGTAGCGCCACTGCAGTCCCGGCATCCGCTCGAAGTTCATCCCGTAGATCGCGCAGACGACCGTCGGCCCGGCGGCGATTGCGATCCACGCGGAGATGCGGCGCATGTCGTCGTTCTGCTGAACCGACACCCGCGCGATGTGCGCATCCAGTGCGGAGCCGAGGAGTTTGTCGAGGGAGTCGGTCTGTTCACACACTCTGGCGACGTGACCGGCGACGTTCCGAAAGTAGACCGCGGCATCGGAGTCTACGTGCAGAACAGCGGCGAGGGCGAACTGCTCGATCGGCTCGCGCAACGGAACTACGGCCCGGCGCATCTCCAGCACCTCCCGCTTCAGCATGTAGATCCGCTCGGCCTCACTGGTGCACCTCACCCCGAAGACCGCCGCCTCGATCGCCGCTCCACACGGTCACGACGTAGTCGTGGCCCACGAAGACGCTGACCTGTCCGGTGCGGACTTCCTGGACCTCGTCGAGATAGCGCAGTGTGCACAACACGACGGCCAGAGCATCACCGTACCGTTCGATCTTCGGTCGCTGATGCGGTGCCTGCGCATCCTCCACGGCGAGATCATGCAGACCGAACAGGCGCTGTGCCTGACGCAACTCCGAGTCCGACGGCTCGTGGAGATCGATCCACGCGAACGCGGTGTCCGACGCCGTCCGGTTCCTGGCGACGATCTCCGGGGTGTCAGGCGTCCGTTGTCCGCCGCAGTACAGCTCACTGTGAACGATCATCGGTCAGCGTTCGACGAAGGAGTTGATGCGGTCCAGGGCCATGTCCAACGCGTCTGCCATCGGCTGAGAGCTGTGGGCGTTCTGGGCCAGGATGTATCCGCCTTGCAAGGCGGCCAACAGTCCGGTTCCGAGCCTGTGCGGGTCGACGTCAGCCGCGAGAATCCCGCGATCGCGCAGGCGGGTCAACGTTTCGACGAGGAGCTGCTGCCAGTCTCCGAAAGCCCGGGCCAGTGCTGTGCGCGACCGTTCGTCCTTGTCCGACAGCTCGGTGGACATCGCGCCGAGAGCGCATCCGTAGGATCCGTCGTGCAGCGTGTTGGACTGGATGAGCGCGTCGCGCCAGCTTCGTAATCCGGAAAGGTTTTCACGCCTCCCAGTCGGTCTTCCTCCCGGGCGAGCACCGTTTGGGACTGGACGTCGATCACGGCGTGGATCAGGGCCATCTTGTCCGGAAAGTGGTTGTAGAGCTGTGATTCACTGGTGCCGCTGGCCTTCCGGACATCGTCGAGTGTGGTCGATCCGACTCCCTTGAGATAGAAGAGTCTGACGGCCGAGTCGACGATGCGGGTGCGAGTTTCGAGGTCACACCCGTTTCGGGTGGCGTCCGCCGCTGGGCCGTCTGTTGCCCTCTGATCGGACATGGCTTCACCCGTCCTGACGGGTGTGTCGAACGAGTGGCCAACACCGATCCGGTTGCTGTTCAGGTGCCACGGTCGATGGCTCCTTCCAATGCGAGGTCTGGGCGATCCAGGGTCTGATCTGCCGATACCGAGGAGGCGCCTTCGGAGTTGCTGAGTCGGCGACGGGACATCTCTTGCCCAAGGAAGGAATCAGGCCGGCCGCGGCGTGCTGAAGAGGCCGCGGTACTCAGGGTTCTTCTCGACGAATCGGTTCACGATCGCGCAGTAGCTCGACACCGTCACCGACCTCGTGCGGATGTCGTCGAGAGCGCGACGGACCAGTACCCATGAAAGTCCCTGTCCGCGGTAGGTCTGTTCGATGACCGTGTGCGTGATCGACAGGTGCGAACCGATCACGTGGTAGACGAGGATCCCGGCCCGATGGCTGTCGACGAGGAGCTCGTAGTACTCGTCGTCCGCGTGGTGAGCAACGGTGACTGCTGTTGACTCCAGTGTGCCCGTGCCCTGCGCACCGGCCGCCTGACCGCCTGTGCGGGCAGTCACGCCACCACGTCCGCTAGGCGTCGACAGGGGGCGGTCTGCGCTGTCGATCGTCAGAAGGTCGGACAAAGGAGCCAGCCAGCCGGCGCCGAAGGCTTCAGTGGGAAGACTCGCGTGCCACGTGAGTCCTGATCCGGCCTCGTTGCGGAAGTGGAGAGTGAGTTGCCAGATGCCCTCGGTGTCGTGGAGCCCCGCCGCTGTTCGCAGTTGCACTCGCACACTGCTCGGAAGCGAGTTGAGCATCAGCGGTTGGGTCCGCAACGGCAGGACCATGCGCCCGTCTTGCGGCCGCACGCCGTCCAGATCGTGTGGCTGCGCAGTGCTCCAGCTCGCGAGCATCACATCCAGGTCGGCACCGCCGAACAGACCTGCGGTGACGCTGAAGTCGACAGGCTGGTCGAATGCGATTGTCTGCTCGGCGGAATCTGCCAGCGTCAGCTCGCCGGCGGCGAGGTAGAAGCCTGTTCCATCGGGTCGAAGAACCTGATCACTCATCACTACCTCCTTTGTCTTCTGTGAACACACCGCGACGCCGCGGGCGGGGTGCCGCGTCGCGCTCTGAGAGTGGACTATATCGTCCATCATGAGCGATGATGCAGCCTGTCCGCCCACCATCGGCCATCGACCTGTCGACAACACCGCAACGTAACTGCCACCGACTGAATCACGGCTCATGCCGCGGTCAGACACCGCAAGGTCATGAGAGACTTCCGTCTCGGAAAGTGGACCGAACCGGCCTGTTGTTGGCTGAGGCAGTTCGCCTTTTGACCTCGACCGGCCCGGGAGGCAGACACCTCTGAGTGGCCCGGCTCGGCGGTGGAATCTCTCGATCGACAGGATGCGAAATGACAGTGATCACGGAAAGTGACCGGCTCGAGATCCGGGAGTGGAGCGAGGCCGACGCAGACGACGCCCTGGCGATCTTCGGCTCGATCGAAGTGGCGCGCTGGTTGGCGCCCGCGATGGGCCAGATACCGAACAAAGCGACCATGCGCCTGGTGCTGCGCAGCTGGATCCAGGCCGGCAAGAGTCTCGTACCGCCCGCCGGGCGGTGGGCAGTAGTGAACAAGGCGGACGGTGAAGTGGTCGGCGGCCTGGTGCTCAGCTTGCTACCGCCGTACGAGGAGGACTTCGAGATCGGCTGGCAGCTCAAACCGGCAGCGTGGGGTCATGGATTCGCGACCGAGGCGAGTCACGCTTTGATGCGATGGGCATTTGCGACCGGTTCGATCGACGAGGTGTACGCGGTCGCTCGACCTCAGAACCTCCGCGCCTGCGCGACAGCGCGGCGTCTCGGCATGGAATGGGTCGGCGAGACCGACAAGTACTACGGCCTGGCCATGCAGGTTTATCGCATCCGCGCGGCCGAGCTCGACGCCGCGCCTTTGGCGGCACTGCACCGTGCGACCGAATCCTGACCTCTGCGTGGATCCTCTGACCGCACCCGAGGAGATCGATCAAGAGGGGGGACGCGTGAACGACTGCATGCGTGAGCTCTTCGACGCTGTCAGAGCATGGGTCGGTAGCCTCGACGACGGCAGCGCCGGGGTGGCTGTCACTGACTTGGTACTGCGGGATCCGTGTCATGAAGAACCTGCGCTGAAGCTGCAACTGAGGGAACTGGTCAGTGACGAGCTCAGGTACGTACTCTGCACGGACGCCTCGGCGCGCGCCGGCGGTGCACCAGTAGCCCGTGACCATCAGTACGGCGCCAAGCCGGATGCCGGCGAAGAACTGCGTCACGCCGCCGCGCGGCTGGACCATCTCACCAGTGTCAGCGAGTTCTCGTCGGGAGGCGTCGAGCGCGGCTGGCCGGCCGACGCGGCGAGCGCGCTGTTCGAGGCTTCTCGGGTCAGTGAGCTGCTGGCCGGCCTGATCCCGTACGCAATCGAACCGGTGCTCGACAACCTCGACCGAGGCAGCGTCGTCGCCCCGTCGCCGGCCGGCGCGAAGAGCCTCTCGAACCAGCCTGCATATCAGCGAGGGATGGCCGAGATGATCGCGGCCCTGCTCGGCGAGGCAGCCGTGAAGTTGGAGGAACTGTCCGGGCAGATCGCGAACCTGCAGCACACGGTCAACGCCGTAGCGGGAGCCGGCCACAAGGACGGGTCGACACTGGACTCCGAGGTCGTTCTGGAGTGGCGGCTGCCGGGCATGGTCAACGAGAGCCGGTTCCATGTACGGGTGTTCAGGCCATCCGGCAGGCTGCCCGTCGTGGTGATCGGCGACTTGAGCGACAACCATTCTCAGTCGATCACGAATGTGGTGCACGAAGTCGCGGCCGTCGTGACCGAGTACGTGCTTGGTGGCGGCACGCAGGACGCGTACCAATGGGTTCAAGTCGACCCGCCGGGCAAGTTCCAGGACGCGGATGCCGACTTCGGCGTGATTCAAGCTGTCAGTTTCGAGGAGCCGTACGGCCGACCCCGGTGGCGACGTCAGACGCACGAGGAACTTGAACAGCTCGCCGGCGGTGCGGTACGCGGGTGGCATGCCAGCAACTACACCGTCGCGGTCATGATCAATCGAGGGATCCCGATTCTGCACCCTGAAACCGAACGTCCCGGGATGAGTCGGTGCGAAGAATCCTGGTGATCGGCGGCGGGTACGCGGGTGAGGATGCTCGAACGTCGTGGTGCGTGCGTGCACCTGAGCACGACGATGGACTCGGCCGAGAACGGCCACGTGGGGCTGTCGAACGGGACGGAGTTCGACACCGAGCTGATCGTGTGGACCGCGGGAGACGCGGCCACCTAACTGCTGCGCAACCACACCGATCTGCCACACACGCCGCGAGGCCTGGTCCAGGTCCGTGCCGATCTGCGGATCGGCACCGAGGACACATCGTGCCCGACGCGTGGGCTGCGGGGGACGACGGTCCAGGACCCACGGAAGGCGTTCGAGATCGAAGCGAAGGCGGCTGCTGTCACCTCGACCGGTGCCGCCTGACGGCTCAGCCGCCCGGCGTCCGCTGTGCTGCCTCGGCAGCGGCGCGATCTGAGTAGCCCGGGTGTCTGGCATCGATCAGATCGGCATAGGTTGCCGTTCGCGAGAGGAAGTCGACCACAAAGGGACAGATGGCGGTGACCGTGCCCTCGCGGCTGCGGAGCTCGTCGAGTACCCGCCGCACCATCGCGCCTGCCACGCCCTGGTGTTGATGACGCGGCTCGACTTCGGTGTGCCGGAGGGCGTACCGGTTGGGCCTCAGGCGGGTGTAGTAGAGCCAGCCGACCAAGTTGCCGTCGCGGTGGAGTTCGAAGCGGCCTTGATCGAGGTTGTCGATCAGCTCTTCTTCGCTGCTCATCGCCTCGTCCCTTCACACGGTCGATACGAGGCTTCAAGTCCATCATGCTGACCGCTCACAATGTTGGCCCTTCTTGGATGTGCTGGGGGTCCGGGTCACGTACGGCGAGGACGGTGAACAGCGTGGCAACGAGGGCAAGTCCGCCGTATCCGAGGGCAATCTGCGGGAGCGAGAAGGTCTTGGAGAGCTGGCCGGAGACGAGGCTCGGAAAGGCGGCGGCGCTGTAGCAGATCAGGTAGATGACACTGAAGATCGGTGCCCGGTCGGCGACCGTGCTGCCGTGCAGCAGTCCGCGGGTGGCTGCCCCGGAGCCAATGGCGCCGAGAGCGAGGCCGAGCATCGGGGTCTGGCTGGAGGCAGCGGAGGCCAGCCAGGTCGGCCTGCTGGGTGCGGCGTCGACGATGTAGGCGGTGACGTTGCTGCTGGCCAGCCCGGCGCCGAGGCCCATCAGGACCCGTCCGGCCAGCAGGGTGCTGACGTCGTGCACATTCAGCAGCAGCAGACAGCCCAGAACCAGCAGTCCGAGGCTGGCCAGCGCGGTGGGTCGGCGGCCCAGATGGTTGGACAGCCGACCCATCATCAGCAGTGCGGCCAACGTGGGGAGGTCGTAGACGACGATGGTCAACGAGATGTCGGCGTTGGTGAAGCCTTCCTCGCCCCGGTAAGTGTTGAGCAGGGGGATGGGCGCGGCCGACGCGGCAAACGCGGCCAACAGGGATAGCGTCGCGGAGACGAACGCCAGCCGGGGCGTTCTGCCTCGGTGGGCCGAGTTGATCGCCGGGGCCACATTTTGCATCGAGGCGTGCCTTCCTCCGGTCTCGAACACCGACGAGCTTCGGCTCGTGTCGGTATCAAGTGGGCGGGCGCCGGTCGCCGAGAAGACTCGACGAGTGGCGGTCATTGTCCATCTGGTGAGCGTCGATCCGTCCGCGCCGTCTTACCGGCAAGGCCACAAATTTCGTGCGCTCCTCGATGCTGTTCCACCGGGTCCGCGCCGGTCTGCGGCTTCGTCAGGTGCGTGCCGCGCGTCGTGGTCGCGTGAGCGGCCGGGGTAAGGACGGGCCTTCGCTTCGCCACAAGGCATGGACTACAGAAAGCTCGATCCGAAGGGGAGTACGTCATGACCGGGAACTTCGACGGACGCAAACTTGTGGTGATCGGTGGCAGCAGCGGGATGGGTCGTCAGACTGCCGCGGACATGGTCGCGCAGGGCGCCAGTGCGGTGATCGTCGGCCGCAACCAGGCCAAGGTGGACGAGACTGTCGCTGAGCTCGGTGAGGGCCGGGCCTGGGGAATCACCGCGGACCTGGCCGACCGCGGCCAGGTCGACGAAGTCCAGAAGCGGCTTGCGGAAGAGCATTCGGGCGCCACCCTGCTCGTGAACGCGGCAGGCTTCTTCATCCCGAAGAGCTTCCTGGACTACGAGGGCACGGACTACGACGCGTACCTCGAGCTGAGTCGCGCGACGTTCTTCCTGACCCAGACCGTGGTCCGAGGCATGAAGGCTGCCGGCCATGGTGGCGCGATCGTCAACATCGGTTCCATGTGGGCGCACCAGGCAGTCGCGGTCACTCCTGCCACCGGATACTCGATGGCAAAGGCGGGCCTGCATGCCTTGACGCACAACCTGGCAATGGAGCTGGCTGCGGATGGCATCCGCGTGAACGCGGTTGCGCCGGCGGTGGTTGCCACACCGCTCTACGAGGGCTTCATCCCGAAGGACCAGCTCGAGCAGACCATCCAGCAATTCAACCCGTTCCACCCGCTGGGCCGGGTGGGCACAGCCGGCGACATCGCGTCGGCGATCACCTTCCTGCTGTCGGAGCAGGCGAGTTGGATCACAGGCGCGATCTTGAACGTGGATGGCGGAGTGATGGCTGGGCGGAGCTGATCAGGAAGCACCCGAGAGTGATGTCGCCGCCGGTGGGCTACGCCGGCGGCGATGTTGCCCGACGCAACCTGCCACAACCACCATGCACCGCAACCGGCGGACGATCGAGGTAAGACTCACGCGCTGCGGTGACACCATCGGATTGATCTGCGAAATCGCGAACCCTTTGATGAGGAGGCTCCTGCGTCGTGAAGATCCTCCTGGACGACCAAGATGCCCGGATCAGAGTCGTCGAGAACCCGGAGCTCGGATACTACGAGCTCCGGTTCGGTCATGAGACCGCCGGCACGCTCGACTATCGAGATGTGGACGATCGACGGGTCTTCGGGCTCACGGAAGTTCGGTCGGACCTTCGTGGACGCGGTCTGGCCACGCTGCTGATCCGGACTGTGTTCACAGACCTGGAGACGTCGGGTGCTCAGGTCACAAACTACTGCCCCGCCATCGATCGCTACCTCAGGAAGCATCCGGAGCATCATCGTGTGATCGACTCCTTGCAACCAGGGATGTCCGGCCGGGAGGCGCTGACGCGAAGCGGAGCACCGGAAACACGCCTCGACGCGGCGCTGCGTTCGGAGCATGCGCGGCTGCACGACCTTGCCGCGGTGCCACAGAGCAGTCAGGTCGCCTCGCACCATCGCCGCCACGGAGCGGATCTGTTCACGGCGTACACCGCCCAGCATCTCGCCGCATCGGCGGATGTGCTGCTGAAGCAGACGAAGAGCTGGCCATCGGACGAGGCCTCCAGATACCTGGGTAACCTCAAGAAGCTCGAGCAGTCCCTGCGCGTCCTGAAAGGCCGCCAGTACGGCGACAAGCGCTATCTGGACCTGGGACACGACGAAGTGTGGGCAGTGATCAACCGGCTCCTGTCCGAGCACGAGGAACTCGAAAACGTGGTCGCCGCACGGATCGCGACGGACTCCGACTGGGATGCTGTAGCCGTCATCGCCGAGGACCTGATGATCTCGCAGGACAGCTCACCGACGCGTACCCACCCCCACTCCCCGCACACCGGTATTGCCGGCCGTCTCATCCGGCGATTGTGGCGGTTCGCGGACAGCACCGCGGACGACCTCGAAGGCAGGGTGGTACCGGCGCGATACCGCCGGCACCCGAAGCACGACTCCGCCTTTTCCCACTATCTGCGTGGCAGCCGGATCGATGACGAGGCGGACGAGCACCTGTAGGTGGCCGATCCGTGAGCACCGAGCGGACGTTGATCAACGGAGGCCGTACGCCGCTGTTCCGCTTCGCACACAAGGTCAACCGCACCACGTCGTTCCGTCTCGGCACTTCGGTTCAGCTCACCGTGCTGGGCGTGTCCGGGCGCGGGTTGCGTGCACCAACGACGGTGAACAGGGTGCAGAGGAGCGCGAGCCCGCCGTACCCGAGTGCGATGTGCCGTAGTGAGTAGACGTTGGCGAGTCGGGCGGAGACGAGGCTGGGAATGGTCGCGCTGCTGTAGCTGAGGAGATAGACCACGGAGAAGGTGGGGGCCCGGTCGGGCAGGGCGCTGCCGAACAGCAGCCCACGCGTGGCGGCGCTGATGGCGATGCCTTGTGCGGCTCCCGCAGTGACGGACGCGGCGAAGAACAAGGGCAATGCACCGGTCGTGATCGCGGTGATCAGTCCGACCCATCCGGCCAGGAAGGCGGTCATGCCGATGCGTTGGGCTGCCGCGGGTGTGAATCGGCCGGCGAGGGGAGCGCCCAGGGCGCTGGGGCCCATGTATGCGGCGAAGACCAGTCCGAGGATCAGTGAGTTGTTGGTGTGGAGTTGATCTGCGATCAGTGCGGGTACGAAGGCCTGGTAGAAGGCTCCGGTCGCCCAGGTGGCCAGAAACACCGCGGCCGCCACGGGGAGCAAACGCCTGACTCGGGCTGGAACGTGAACGCTGGGCCGCAGTGATCGCCAACCGCCCGGGGCCCGGGTCACCGTCTCCGGGCTGATGGCGATGAGCAGGACAGTCAGCAGCAGCACGCTGATGACAACAACGTAGATGAGGTCACGTGGCCAGGGGCCGAACTGGACCAGGGCACCGGAGGCGATGGCGCCGACAGCGAGACCGAGCATGACGGTCTGGCTCGAAGCAACGGAGGCCAGCCAAGCCGGCCTGGTGGGCGCGGCGTCGACGACAGTCAACGAAATGTCAGCGTTCGTGAACCCGTCCTCCGCCCGGTGGATGTTGAAAAGAGGGATGGTCGAGCCCACCGCCGCGAACACGGCCACCAACGAGACCACAGCGGAGACGAACGCCAGCCGGAGCGTTCTGTCCCGACTGGCCCGGTTCGTGGCCCCTGTCACCTGTCGCATCGAGGTGTGTGCCCTTCTCTCGTTCTGACGAACCGCTTGGGCGGAGCTACTTGACGCTCTCGTCGTAGAAGCTGTTGATCCCGTCAACGATCTCCTGCAGACAGTCCTCCACCGCGAAGTGTCCCGAGTCGAGGCGAACCAGCTTGGCGTCGGGGAGATCGCGTAGGTACGCCTCTCCGCCGGCCGGGGTGAAGAAGAAGTCTCCTTGGCCCCAGAAGACCAGCGTTTTGGGTTGGTCACGGCGCAGTCGCGCCTGCCAGGCCGTGTACCGCGACGCGTTCGTCCGGTCGTCGTAGAGCAGATCCAGCTGCACCCGGTGCGCGTTCGGCCGCGCCAGAAAGTGTACGCTGTGGAGCGCTCCAAACGAAAGGGGAAGGCTGATGACTGACCGCACCGCCGACGAACTCTGCACACTGGCCCGCTGGCTTGGCGACAGCAGCAGGGACCTGGCGGTACTCGGCGAGGGCAACATGTCGGCGCGCCTGGATGCCGACCACATGCTGGTGAAGGCGAGCGGGTCGTCGCTCGCCACAGCGACGGCGGAAACGCTCGTCACCGTGCGGCTGGGACCGCTGCTCGAGCTTCTCGACCAGCCTGATGCCGACGACGGCGACGTCCGGGAGGCGCTGCTCGGCAGCCGGGTCGATCCCGAGGCGCCGCAGCCCTCGGTCGAGGCGTTGATGCACGCGGTGGCGCTCACCGACGGGAGAGCCGACGTGGTCGCCCATTGCCACCCGCAGTCGGTCAACGCGATCGTCTGCTCGAACCGGGCTTCCGCGCTGGTCGACGGCGCGCTGTTCCCCGACCAGATCGTCGTGCTCGGTCGCGAGCAGATCCTGCTGCCGTACGTCGACCCCGGCCTCGACCTCGGCAGGTCCTTTCGCGCGGCCGTCAGAGATTACCGATCCCGGACCGGCGAACGCCCGCTCGCCGTCTACCTGGGCAACCACGGATTCGTCGCCCTTGGCAGCTCCGCGGATCAAGCTCGGCGCATCACCGTGATGGCGGACAAGGTCGCCCGGGTCCTCCGCGACACGCTCGCCATCGGCCAACCGCGATACCTGGACGACGTACTGGCCGACCGGATCCACACCCGCCCGGACGAGTTGCTCCGCCGAAAGGTGCTCGACGGACGCTGACCGCGAGGGGACTCGGGTGAGCCACTCCGCGGTACCGACTTCCGTCCGTGGCGAAACGGCAGGTCCACGCTCACGTTCGTGGACGGGGCCAGCTGCACCTGGATGTTCGGATGGGCGCGCAACGGAAGGTGCCGCCGGGATGTCGTCGGGCTGCCGCCGTGGCGCTCACGGGTTCAGATGGCGGTCAGGCTCCTATGCCCATGCGTGTGGTTCGCGCAACTGGCGTCGGTGGCCGGTGACAAGTTTGCCCGCGTCACTCGCGGTGCTGGTGTTCGACCGGATCGGCTCCGCCGGCCTGTCCGCCCTCACCTAAGCCCTCACGTGCCTACCCGACATCGTCGCCGGCCGAAATGTGGCTGAACGCTGAGGTCGGCTGCCAAGATGGAGGTCTGCAGCTCGATGATCTTCGGCTCTCCGATGCCTTTCTCGGCTCGCCCAGCCCTGGTTGGCGGCGTGAGAGTTCGCCGAGGACAGGATCAATCAATGAGCGGGCTCGTGAGAAACTGCTACCAGGTCGCCGACCGCGGGCGCGTTCCAAGGCTGGTCCGTGAGGCCTGGCCGTCGCTTTCGGTTGCCTGACGGTTGTCGTGCAGTTCGACTCTGCCGACCGACCGGCGCACCCCAGGCCTTTCAGGTGTCCTCTTGCCGTGGAGTCCACACCGGCCCGCGGGCGCCCACCACCAGGTGGTAGGAATCGGTCACGAGCTGCTTCAGCAGCTTCTCGTCGACGGTGCCGCCGCTTTCCACTGTGATCCAGTGCTTCTTGTTCATGTGATAGCCGGGGGTGATGTCTGCGTATTGCTCACGCAGAGCCGCCGCGTTGTCCGGATCGGCTTTCAGGATTACGACGGGGCGCCAGTTCTAGTGCGTCCAACGTGATCAACTCCTGGTCGATTCGAGTGTCCTGACCCACGCAGCCAAAAGGGGACTCAGATCTCGGGATCGTGCTCCCGCACCGCGGCCAACAGTCCTTCCACATCCTCAGCGCACGGTCCACACGAAGCCAGGTGTGATGCCAACCCCGGATAGCGCTCAGCAGCATCGACTCCGGCCGCGAGTAGTTCGGCGTAGATGTGCATGACATCCATCGCCTCATCACACCCGACGTCTCGCGGATCGGTCGCCAGGAATCGCTCGAGGTCCTCCTGCCACCCGGTCATCACTTTCAACCCCTACCTGTGATCAGTAGCCTGGACAGCCTCTCGGCCGCCATTTCAGATATCCATTGGTGATCGAAGAAGTGCGGATCTTACGGTGTTCACCGGAAGAGTTACGTGGGTACGACGATCCAAGTCCGTTGCCACTAGCAATCAGTGACCTGGAGTCGCGGCCGTCGCGACCGGCACTCGGCGGCATTGGCGGCAATCACGGTTGGCGCACGTCCGTTTGGGGAGACGTCGTGAAGGTCTGCACGTAGTCGATGGCTGCGTTGTTCGTGGCGTGGACGCCTTTGGCGTAGATGAGGTCCGCAGCGTGCTCCAGGATGCGGGCACGCGCGTCGCCTGCCCCTTGTCCGTGAATTCGCGAGGCCCTCGAGCTCGCTCAGTGGACTCCATGCTCAGCACGATGCCGAAAACTGGGCTTGACAGCCCAGATCGGCCGGTCTCAGCTGCAGGAAGTGGGCTAGTCGGCCCAATCGATGCCCTGGACCCCAACGCGATCGCACCGTGCGGCGGTAAGAACCGGATGGGGCTCGACGCTAACCACCCACACCCCCTAGTCGAAGGCTGGATCGCTGTGTCACGACTGAGCCCCCCTCTCCAGATGACGTCCCCGCCGGCGCTCGGCAGATCCTTGACAAGGTTGGCGCGCGGCTCGGGTTCGTCCCGACCATCTTCACCACCATCGCGTCGAACCCGACCGTTCACGAGGCCGTCACGACCCTGCAAGCCACCATGGGCCGCGGTTCTGGACGCGAAGACCCGGCACAGCATCGCACTGGCGGTGTCGCAAGCCAACGACTGCGACTACTGCCTGGCCATCCACACCTACGTATCGTCCGAATTCGGCGGTATGTCGAACGACGACATCGATCTCAGCCGCGCCGGGACCTCGGTCGACCCCAAGCGCGCCGCAGCCGCTCACTTCGCTCAGCTCCAGACAGACATCGACATCCCCGCCGCCACCTCGGCCGGTATGCCTGGCTGATCGGCCGATCCCGTCGAGGCCGTCCTCACGGCCCGGTGAACCCTCACTGCCCCAACGATCATTCAGGAAGATGCGATATGGCGGGCTCCGAACTTTATGAGAGATTCATGGCGCTGCACACTCGCGACGGTGGCCTCGTCATGCCGAACGCCTGGGACGGTCTCTCGGCGTTGATGCTGGCAGATGCCGGCTTCGAGGCGATCGCGACGTCGTCGGTGGCGCTCGCCGCTACGCTCGGCAGGTCCGACGGACGCCACGAAGTCACCCGTGACGAGCATCTCGAGCATGCGGGACTGCTCGGCCGGCTCACCGGGCTGCCCGTCAACGGCGACTTCGAGGACGGTTACGGCGACACGCCCGAAGACGTCGCCTGGACGGTCGAAGCCTCCGTCGAGTCCGGCCTGGCCGGGATCGGCATCGAGGACACCTCGGGTGATCCCGGTCAGCCCATCCGCGACTTCGACGACGCGGTCGATCGCGTGCGCAGCGCTGTCGACGCGGCCAAGAAGCGCATCGTCGTCACCGGCCGCACTGACAACTTCATCCAGGGGCGGCCCGATCTCGACGACACCATCCGGCGCCTGACGGCCTACGCGGAGGTCGGCGCAGATGTGCTCCACGCCCCGTACCCACCCGACCTCGACGCGCTGCGCGCGATCATCACCGCGGTCGCGCCGACACCGGTCAACGTTTTGGTGTCACCGGCGGACAAGGTGCTGACCGTCGCTGAACTGCAGAAGGCCGGGGTCAAACGCATCAGCCTGGGTCCGTGGCTCTACGTCCACGCCATGGGGGCGCTCGAGCAGGCCACCAATGCTCTCGTCGCGGGCGACCTCGCCTCGGCGACGACGGGAATCAGCTTCGAGCGCATGGGCGAACTACTCGCCCGCAGCAAGAACTAGTCCAGACTCCACCAACCACTCGTCCTCACCCATTGACTGCAAGAAGAAGGAAGACCTGACATGGATCTCGACAAGCTCATGGGCAAGCACCTCACCAGGTACTTCGATCCCAGCAGGACGATCCCGGAGGAGACTCTTCAGCAGCTGTTGAGTTTCCTGCGCTCCGCGCCCTCGTCGACCAACATCCAGCCGAACCACTTCTACGTCCTCGCCACGCACGAAGGCAAAAAGCGGCTGGCCGACAACCTGGGCGAACGATTCCAGGACAACGCCGAGAAGATTCTGAACTCGTCGCACACCATCATCCTCACCACCCGGGCAGATCTGCCCGAGAGCCACGTCGAGGCGGTCTTCACCAAGGAGAGGACCGACGGTCGGTTCCCCGACCCGGCGAAGCAGGCGCTGTGGGAGTCAATGACCCGGGACTTCCTCAACATGCGCAACTACGGCTACAAGGACCTGAACCACTGGATGGAGAAGCAGACCTACATGGCGGTGGGTCTGACCATGATGGCGGCCGCTGAGCTCGGTGTCGAAGCCACGCCACTCGAGGGGTTCGACCCGACCAGTGTCGACAAGGCGTTCAAGATCCGTGAAACCGGGCACGCCACGACCGTGCTGCTGGCGCTCGGCTACCCCGACCCTGAGAAGCAGTACAGCAATCCGATCTCGCGATTCGACATGGACCAGCTGTTCACGTTCGTCTGAGCACCCGCGGCACGTCTGCTACCGGTACCGCTTATGGGCCGAAATGGTTGTTTACTCGAAGACTGGATACAAGGAGGTGCCTGATGAAGGCGATTGTTGTGAACGACGAGGCAGCGGGAACGGCTGGGATGACGCTGGCCGAGCGTCCTGAGCCGAAAGCAGCCATCAACGACGTCGTCGTTGAGGTTCATGCGTCGGGCTGGATCTCGACCGAGCTGGAGTGGCCCTCGACCTGGACCGATCGCGCCGACCAGAACCGAGCACCGTCGACCCCCGGACACGAGCTGGCCGGACTGGTCGCCTCCCTCGGCTACGGTACGACCGGACTGTCGGTGGGACAGCGAGTGTTCGGCCTCGCCGACTGGCATCGCAACGGCACTCTGGCAGAGTACGTGGCGATCGAGGCTCGCAACCTCGCACCGCTGCCGGGCGACATCGACTTCACGGTGGGCGCGAGTCTTCCGATTTCAGGGCTGACCGCGTGGCAAGGGCTGTTCCAGCACGGACGCCTCCAGGCGGGACAGAGCGTCCTCGCGCACGGCGCGGCCGGCGCGGTCGGAACCATGGTGACCCAGCTCGCCCGCGAGGCCGGTGCCTACGTCATCGGTACCGGACGCGCCGCCGACCGTGACAAGGCGCTCGACTTCGGCGCACACGAGTTCATCGACCTCGAGAACGACGCACTGGAAGACGTCGGCCAGGTCGATCTGGTCTTCGACGTCATCGGCGGCGACGTCCAGCGAAGGTCCGCGGCCATGATCAAGGCCGGCGGATCGCTGGTATCGATCGTCGGCCCGGTCGAGGCCAGGCCGGCTGACGGCCTGGCGGTGGACTTCGTGGTCGAGGCCGACCGCGCCGAGCTGGGTGAGATCGCGCGACGGGTGCAGGACGGAAGACTGCGCACGAACATCGGAACGACCACCACCCTCGACGATGCGGTCGCCGCCTTCAACGCGACCGAGCGGGCCAAAGGCAAGACCGTCGTCCGCATGCGGCCGTAAGGATTCATGGAAGAAGTGATCGGGCCTCGGGGTCAGGTTGACCACGAGGCCCGATCCTGCGAACCCTCGCGGTCGAGCAGCAAATTGGCAGGTAAGAAACCGATCTGTCGCGGAGGCCAACTCGTACGAGCGCGGGCGCTGGACCGATCGTCCGATTCCGAACGACATGGCTGACGAGCGGGCGCTCGATCCCGTCCCTGTGGAATGAGTGTGGAGTGCCATGACGAGTTTTCAGACCGTGTCGGCCGGCGGGTTGGAGGTCTTCTACCGCCAAGCGGGAAAGCCTGGAGCACCGAAACTCCTGCTGCTGGGTGGATTCCCGTCCTCGTCGCATCAGTTCCGGAACCTGATGCCGGCACTCGCCGACAGATTCCACCTGATCTCGATCGACTATCCCGGCTTCGGAAACACCGAGATGCCGGATCCAGCGGAGTGGGACTACACCTTCGACCATCTCGCGGAGATCGTCGATGAGACGTTGCTTGCCATCGACTTCACTGGACGGATGGGCCTGTACATGCAGGGCTACGGAGGCCCGATCGGGAACCGGCTCATCTCGCTTCATCCGGACTGGCTCCAGTGGCAGGTGATCCAGAACGCGAACATCTACGAAGAGGGGTTCGTGGCGGCCTGGGACGGGATCCGTCACGCCGTCTGGGCCGGACGCGACGCTGAGATCGAAGTACCGCCCGAAACGTTCCTGGAGGCGGAGGCAGTCAAGGCGATCTACCTGACCGGTCACCCCGATCCGACGACGATCAGCCCGGACAACTGGAACATGGACCTGCATTCCGTCTGCGAAGGCGGCAGCAGCCGGAGCGTGGCGGTGCGCCGACGGCAGCCCCTGGACGCCGCCGCCAGCGCTCTGTGGCGCTACGATTGGCGCGCTCCAGCCGCGGTTCCGGGGACGCGCGGCAGTCTCGACGAAGGGTGTGCCGTGTGATCGCGAACATCGAGGACGTGGCACGCCTCGCCGGCGTCGGCCGCTCGACCGTCAGCAACGTCATCAACCGGCCGGAGATCGTCGCCACCACCACGCGCGAGCGAGTCACCGCCGCCATGGAGATGCTCGGGTACGTGCCGAACGAGTCCGCCCGGGTGCTGGCCGGCGGAATGGGCCGCTTCATCGGCATGGTCGTGCACGACGCCAGCAACCCGTTCTTCGGCCAGATCGCCCGCGCCGTCGAGGACATCGCGCTCGACCGCGACTATGTCGTCACGCTGACCAGCACCGGCGCCGAGCCCACCCGCGAGGACAACGCACTGCGGCTGCTCATGCGCCAACGCGCCCAAGGGGTGCTGCTGACCACGACCGCGCTGCGCGCCACCGCGGTCGCCAGCCTGCGCAATATCGGCACCAAGGTGGTGCTGCTGGACACGCCGGGCGGGGACGACGAGTGCTCGGTGTCGGTGGACGACGTCGAGGGCGGCCGGCTCGCAGGCCGACATTTTCTGGACTGTGGCTACACCCGGGTCGCGTTCGCCGGACGGCCGCGGCGTACGACGCAGCACGCGGACCGGCTGGCCGGTCTGCGGCAGACGCTCGCCCAAGACCGCTTGTCGGTGGAGGAACTGGAGGTCGCCAACGACGACGTCGCGAGCGGCCGGGAGGCGGCGGCGGTCATCGCCGTCGGCGACCTGTCGGCGCCGCTCGCGGTGCTCTGCGGCAACGACCTGATCGCTATAGGGATCATGTTCGGCCTCCAGGAGCGCGGTGTGCGCGTACCGGACCAGGTGGCGATCTGCGGGTACGACGACATCGACCTGGCGCAGCACCTCGCGATCCCGCTCACCACCGTCCGTCAGCCGATGGACGCGATGGGCCGGGCGGCGTTCGAGCTGCTCCTGGACGAGGTGTCCGGCAAGGACCACACGCACCGCGGCGAGCGCTTCGCCCCCGAGTTGGTCGTCCGTCGCTCCACCAGCCAAGCCTGACCCCCACCGCCGCCACTGGCCGACAAGCCGACGGCGGGCCGCTGATCTCCCCTTCCCAATCGCCTTCGGCCACGATTACATTGGAGCGATCCAAATTTTTCGATCCGAGGGGGACGCATGGCCGCCAGCCGCGACGAGGTCGTCGAGCGCATCGCCGCTTTCACCATCGAGACCCAGTCCTGGGGGTACGTGAGCACCGGCACCCGGTTCAAGGTGTTCAACACCCCCGGTACGCCGCGCACCGTGCACGAGAAGGTCGACGACGCCGCGCTGGTCCACTCCCTCACCGGCGTGACCCCGACGGTCGCCCTGCACATCCCGTGGGACCGGACCGACTACGCCGCGCTGGCGAAGTACGCCGCCGAGCAAGGCGTCCGGATCGGCTCGATCAGCCCGAACCTGTTCCAGGACGACGACTACCACCACGGCTCGTTCACCAACCCCGATCCGGCCATCCGCCGCAAGGCGGTCGAGGCCTCGGTCGAGTGCGTCGGGATCATGCGCGAAACCGGCTCGACGCAGATGTCGATGTGGGTCGCCGACGGCACGAACTATCCCGGCCAGGGCGACTTCCGCCGCCGGCGCCACTGGCTGCTGGAAAGCCTGCGCGAGGTGTACCAGGCGCTCGATCCGGACATGTCGATGCTGTTGGAGTACAAGCTGTTCGAGCCCGGCTTTTACCACACAGACATCGCGGACTGGGGCCAGTCGCTGCTGCTGTGCCAGGAGTTGGGCGACCGCGCGAAGGTCCTGGTCGACCTCGGTCACCACGCGCTCGGCGTCAACATCGAACACATCGTCGCGACGCTGCTGGACCGCGACCGACTGGGCGGCTTCGACCTGAACGGCAAGCGGTACGCCGACGACGACCTGATGGTGGGCTCGACCAACCCGTACGAGCTCTTCCTCATCATGGCTGAGATCGCGGCGGCGGCGAACGACGACAACGCGGTGGTGGCCGGCGGTGCGCGCGAGGTGCTGTTCAAGATCGACCAGTGCGCGATGGTCGAGGAGAAGCTGCCGGCCATGCTCCGCAGCGTCGAGGCCTGCCAGATCGCGTACGCCAAGGCGCTGCTGATCGACCGCGAGGCACTGCTGCGGGCGCAGACCGCGGGCGACGTCGTCGGTGCCAACAGCATCGTCGACTCCGCGTTCCAGACCGACGTCCGGCCCTTGCTCGCCCGCGCCCGCGAACGGCTCGGTGCGAGGACGGATCCGCTCCGGGCCTATCTCGACTCCGAGGCCCCGGCCCGGCGGGCCGCCGAACGCGTCGGCACCCCTGCGGGTTGGTGACTCTGGATCGCTCCAAGCTCATGACCAGCACCCACGCGCCCGACGTTCGGGCCGAGTGGATCATCAGTGCCGCCTGGAAGGCCGCGCCGGACGGTCCGCTCCCCGTCGTCGCCGCTGTCTTCCCAGTCGTCGGCCCGCCGCAACGCGCCGTACTGCGCATCGCCGGCCTCGGCGTCTTCATCGCGAGCGTCAACGGCCAAGTAGTCAGCGACCCCCTCGAACCGGGGTACAGCGACTACAGTCGACGCGCCGAGTTCTGCACGTACGACGTGACGGCGTTGCTGCGGCCCGGCGACAACGTCATCACGGTCGAGCTCGGTCCGGGCTGCTACCGCTCCAAGACCATCGACGACCGCTGGGCCAAGATCGCCACGGACTACGGCGACCTGGGCACCTGCGCGACCCTCGACTGGATCGATGCCGGTGGCACCAACTTGCTCCGCACCGACGCGTCCTGGCACGGCACGACCGGTCCGGTCACGTGGTCGAACTGGGTGGGCGGCGAGGACTACGACGCCACGTCCGCGTTCGACACCGACACTGCCGTAGTCCTGACCTGGCCTCCTGCCGTGACCGCGCAGGTCCCGGACGGGATACGCCTGTGCCCGAAGACCATTCCACCCGTGCGAGTCGTGGAGCGCCTGCCGGCACTCGACGTCCGGGAGACGCAGCCGGGTGTCCATGTCGTCGACTTCGGTGTGAACTTCGCCGGCTGGATCGAGCTCGACCTGCCACCACGAACCGAAGTACGGCTGCGTCCCGCGGAGCTGCTGGATGCCGAAGGCAACATCGACCCGGTCACCCAGGGCTGGGGCCCCGTCTACCACACCGTTCGTACGGCGGACGCCGGCCTGACCTGGCACCCTCGCTTCGCCTACAACGGCCTGCGGTACCTGGAGCTCAGCGGTCTCCCCGAGCCACCGTCCGCCGAATCCGTCCGCGGGCTGGTGCTGGCGGCGGACACTGAGCCGACCGGAACGTTCGCGGCGTCCGACCGCCGCTTGTCCGATCTGCACCGGATCATTCGCCGCGCGATCACGTCGAACATGTACTCGATGTTCACCGACTGCCCCCAGCGGGAAAAGCTCGGGTACCTCGAACAGTTGCACCTGGTGTTCCCGATCCTGCGCTGGAACTACGATGTCAAGGCGCTGCTCGAGAACAGCCTGCGGATCACCCGCGAGGCGCAGGAACCGACTGGACATCTCCCGCTGTACGTCCCGGAGTGGGACCCGTTCCCGGACCCCTGGCGCGGGGACGTCAACTTCGGCCTGGCCATCGTCTTCCTGCCCTGGCAGCTGTACCGCAGCTACGCCGACGAGACGGTACTCGCCGACAACTACGCCGCCGCCGGCCGCTACGTCGAGTACCTGCTTGCCTCCCGGGACGACGGCCTGGTCACCTACGGGCTCGGCGATTGGAACGGTCGAGACCCTCGTTTCGTCCCGTTGGTGGCGACGGCAACGCTGGCCCGGGCGCTCGGCGTCCTGGCCGCCATCGCCGCCGTCCTCGGCAAGGAGGACGAGCAGCGGTCCTGGACCGCTGTCCAGGGGCGGTTGACGGCGCTGCTTCGCGGCGAGTTCGTGCACCTCGATGGCACGGTCGGCACCGGCAGCGTCGCGGAACTCGCGGTGGCCATCAACAGCGGCGTGCTGACCGAGGCCGAAATACCCGCGGCCGTGCAGCGGCTGGAGGACCTGATCGTTGCCGACTGCTACTACCTCGACGTCGGTGAGGTCGCGATGGCGGCTCTTGTCGAGGTGCTGGCGGAACATGACCGGCACGAGACCGTCTACCGGCTGACACACGGCGACGACCGGCCGGGATACGGCTACATGCTCAAGCACGGCGCCACGTCGCTCACCGAGACGTGGGACGGTCCGACCTTCGGCTTCAGCCAGAACCACTTCATGAACGGCGCGATCGACGACTGGTTCTTCGCGCACGTCGCCGGTCTCCAGCAGGCCGCCGACGACATCGGATTCAGGAAGGTCGTGATCCGCCCACGCCCGTGCGGCGGGCTGACCCGGGCCTCGGCCGACTATCGGACCACCACTGGGATCCTGCGCAGCGCGTGGGTCCTCGATGGCTCCACCTTCACTCTCGACGTAGCGGTACCGCCGGAAACCATCGCGACCGTCGTACTTCCGGACGGCGCGGTACGTCAGGTCGCCGAGGGGTCACACCTGTTCAAGTCATCGATCGACGAGGAGGACGCCGCGGACGTGGTGAAGCGATGACCTCCCTTGTCTTCGCTGCCGTCGACCTCGGCGCGTCCTCGGGGCGGGTGATCGCCGGAGTGGTCAACGACGGAACAACGCGCCTGCACACAGTGCACCGCTTCCGCAACGAAGCCGTCGTTCAGGGTGGACACCTCCGCTGGGCGTTCACGGCCCTCTTCGAGGAAGTGCTGACCGGCCTCCGCCAGTTGGCCAGTCGGTACCCCGACGTCGTGTCGATCGGGATCGACACCTGGGGCGTCGACTACGGCCTGCTGGACGACGACGGCCGGCTGCTCGCAGAACCCATCTCGTACCGCGACGCGCGGACGGGCTCCGCGCTGACGCAACTGCACGGCGAGGTCGGTGGCCCCGAGGCCATGTACGCCGTCAACGGGTTGCAGCCTTTGCGGTTCAACACGATCTATCAACTCTGCGCCGAGCGGTCTTCACCGGAATACCCGACGGCGAAGCGCGCGGTCCTTCTGCCAGACCTGCTGGTCTACTGGCTGACCGGTGAGCTCGGCAGTGAACTGACGATCGCCTCGACAACCGGGCTGGTGGATCCACGGACCCGCCGGTGGTCACCAGCGGCAAGGGCAGCCATCGACCTGCCCGACGACTTCCTCCCTCCACTGCGCCACGCGGGTCAGGTGGTGGGCCCACTGCGACCCGAGATCGTCCGCAGAACAGGGCTGCCGAGCAGCACAGTCGTCACGACCGTGGGCTCGCACGACACCGCCTCCGCAGTGGTCGGCCTGCCTGCGACGGCACCCCGCTTCGGCTTCGTGTCCTGTGGCACCTGGTCCTTGGCCGGGCTGGAACTCGATGAGCCTGTCGTCACCCCTGAGGCATTGCAGGCCGGCCTGTCCAACGAGAGCGGTGTGGACGACCGCGTCTTGTTCCTGCGCAACCTCAGCGGATTGTGGTTGTTGCAGGAGTCCCAACGAACGTGGGCCGCCGCCGGTACGCCGTACGGGCTCGACGCCTTGCTGGCAAAGGCGCACGCGCTGCCCTCGGGGGGTCCCGTCGTCGACGTCGACAGCGCGGACTTCCTTGCGCCGGGCGGGATGCCGGCCCGGATCGACGCGGCGGTAGTCGCCGCCGGATACCGGCCGCTCGAAAGTCCGGCCGCCGTGACCCGCTGCATCCTGGACTCGCTGGCCGTCGCCTACGCGCGCTCTCTGCACCGCGCGGCATCGTTGGCGGGCAGCACCCTGGACGCGATCCACCTGGTCGGCGGTGGTTCCCGCAACACGCTGCTCTGCCAACTCACGGCGGATTTGGCCGGCGTACCGGTGGTGGCGGGCCCGGTCGAGGCCACGGCGCTCGGCAACGTCCTCATCCAGGCCCGAACCCACGGCGCCGCCACGGGAAACCTGGAGGACGTCCGCGCCAGCATCGCCGGGTCTGCCGCCGCGCGCCGGTTCCAACCGGCCTAGAGCGCTCCAACTCGATCCGTCCACCTGGGGACTTAGCCATTGACTTTGCTTAACTCCACCTCCTACTGTGCCGGAAGCGGCCAATTGGAGCGCTCCATATTGCAGCTCAGCACCGGACTGGGGAGGGATCGCGCATGTCGAACGACAGCGTCGAGAACGGCACCGTGGCGAACGGCGCCGAGACGGACAGCACCGCGCCGGGAGGACTGCCGCGACGAAGAGTTCTGCAGGCCGGCGCGGGTCTCGCCGCCGGGGCGATGGCGCTGTCACCGGGCCAGGCGCTGGCCACCGGAAGCGCCCCGTCGATCCGGTTCGCGCGCGGCGGGCGGACGGCGTACACGATCTACGTCGGCGCTGGCGAGGACGCGGTGGTCCGGCATGCCGCGCACGAGCTCGCGACGTACCTGAAGTCGATCACGACCGCGACGTTCCCGGTCGTGGTGGCCGACCGGCCGCGGTCGACCGATCACCTGATCGTGGTCGGCCGGCACAACCTGGTCGCCCAGCGCGCCGGAATCGACTACGGCGCGCTGTCCGACGACGGGTTCGCGCTCCGCACCCACGGCCAGACCGTCGTCATCGCCGGTGACAGCTCCCGCGGCACCCTGTACGGCGCCTACTGGGTGCTGGACCGGCTGTTCGGGGTCCGCTGGTTCGGCCCGGACTTCACCAAGGTGCCGCGCACGCCCGACCTCTCGATCTCCCGCGCTCGCCTCAACGGCGACCAGGTGCCGCATTTCCGCTTCCGCACCGTCCTGGCTGGCGACGCGAACGACGCGGCGTACCGGCAGCACAACATGCTCAACGGGTTGCGCGACCAGTACTGGACCGTGCCGCGGGCCGCCGGGATCGACACTTGGTCGACGTACTGGCCGGAGGAGGTCGAGTACCCGTTCCAGCAGGTGGTGACCGACCCGAAGCACTGGTACGGCGGGCAGATCACGCTGATGAACCCCGAGACCCGCTCGGCGGCGGTCAGCGGGCTGGTGGACATCATCAAGGAGCGGGTGGCCGCCGGGCAGGACGTCTCCACGTCGTTCTACCAGGAAGACCGCTGGTGGACGTCGCCGGACCCGGCGAGCCAGGCCTTCGCGGACGCGCACGGCGGCTCCCTGGCCGCGCCGGTCGTCGACATGATCAACGATGTCGTCGGCCAGGTCCGCAAGCAGATCCCGAACGCGCGCCTGTCGACCCAGGGCTACATGTGGAGCTTCACCCCGCCGAACGGCCTGCGGGTGAACGAGAACGTGGTGATGACGATCGCGCCGATCCACGCCGACTTCGGTCAGTCACTGTTCAGCGAGACGAACCAGGAGATCGGCGACAGCATCCGCCGTTGGGGCAAGATCTCCGAGCACAACGTGCTCTGGACCTACCTGTGCACGTTCCGCTCGTACACTCAGCCTTTCCCCGACTGGTGGGCGTTGGGCGACGCGATCAAGACGCTGGCCGAGATCCCGACCATGCAGGGCTATTTCGGCCAGAGCGCCTGGAACGCCATCGGTGCCGAGTTCACCCAGCTGCGCATCTGGGTGATCAGCCGGCTGCTCTGGGACCCGTCGCTCGATCCCGACGCCCTGATCCGAGAGTTCCTCGCCGGGTACTACGGCGCCGCGGCGAAGCCGATCTACACCTACATGCAGCTGATGCGCGACGCCGTCGAGGAGACGTCGACCATGCTCGGCGCCTACACCCCCGACGACGCGCCATACCTCGGGCTTCGCACGCTGGCCCGGGCGGACGAGCTGTTCGACGAGGCCGAGGCAGCCATACGCGGCGACGCGACCCTGCTGCGGCACGTGCACGCGCTCCGGCTCGGCATCGACCTCCTGCTCCTGCAGCGCAGCGGCTACTTCCGGCTCGTCGCCGAGCGGGACGGAATCGACTGGAGCCCGGACACGCAGGCCCGGACCCGCCGGTTCGAGGTCGAGCTCAAGGCCGCCGGGCTGACCCAGCTCGAGGAGGGCGGCGGTGACCCGCAGACGCTGATCCCGGTGTTCCGCGGCATCGCCGCGGCCGCCGGCCGTCCGGCAACCCGCCCAGACGCGGCCGAAGGGCTGCCGGCCTCGGACTGGGCGGACTACCAGGAGGACGTCTTGGTCCTCTACGCCCCCGCGGTCACGGTCGCGGAGGACAGCTCCGCCTCGAACGGCCACACCGTCAGGATGCCTGGCCGGAGTAGGGACTGGGCGGTCCAACTGCCGCTCGACATCCTGCCCGAGGGCCGGTGGACCCTGCACCTCTCGGTACGGGTCGACACGGGCACGGCCGCCCCGGGCGCGTCCGCGCTCACCCTCGGCGTCCACCCGGGCCCGTCCACCGGCGTACCGGTGAGCCAGGTTGCCGACGGCAAGTACCACCACATCGCCTTCCCCGGCACATACGAACGGACCGCCGACGCGAGCACCTACGCGTACGTCGCTCCCCCCGGCAACGCCGCAGTCAACTCCGTGAGCGTCGACCGCATCTATGCGATCAAGGCGTGATCAAGGCAGCGCGCTGTGACGTCCCCGGTCAGACCTTGATGACCCACGTCGGTCGCGACTTGTCGTGCCATTGAGAGCGAGGACAGCCTGGAGGCGGCGCTGGCCGTGATCGAGTCGGTCAACCGCCGAGCGATCCAGCTGACCGCCGCCCGGCTGGCCCAGGAGGCAACCCCCTGTCGGAGAATGGCCGGAGAGGTGATCATGCGGTATGCCGAGGGGCCGTATCGCACATGCACTGAGGGTCTTTGCCCATCTGTTCGCCGTGAGCGCGGTGGGCGGTGCGCTGCTGGCCGAGTGGCCCGCAACCGGTGATGCGCCTGGTCGTCATCGTCTTCAACTTCGCCTGGGCCTGGGTGTGTCGATCACATCACGCATGTCCGCAGCCGTGGCGACCTCAACCGTCTCGCGCATCCTCCGGGCCCTGACGTAGAGCGCTCCTTTGCGTAGGTCTGAGGGATAGTCCTTTGCGCAGAGATGGGGAATGTCTGTGAACTGATCGACTGCGAGGACCACCAAATCCGCGCCTGATGACAGCGTCATCTTGGCCAGCTCAAACTGCAGCGGAGGATCCGCATACTCGGCGAACCGGCTCGCGACCGTATCGTGCGAACTCCAGGAGCGGAGGTCGTCGGCGCTCAATCCAGGCAACATTGCCGCCGGGTCGCGATCGTCGATCCCGATCACCACATGCCCGCCATCGCGGAGGTTCCCCATCCCGAGCGCCGCGCGAATGACCTTTGCGCGGAACTGCTTGCTGTCACACGAGCCGGGACCTTTGAGCTCGAAGGCGCGCAGTTCGTGGCCGACTGCGAGCGACTGCTCAACCTCGTCGACCGACAGCATGACCCCAAGCATGCCAGAGATAGCCCAGGCTCTCGGTGACTGAGGCAGCATCCACCGGTCTAGCTTGAGCGAGTTCCGGCCCGGGCTGAGGCTCGTCGTTAGCGGCGGTGAATCGGCGGGTCTACGGGGTGTCGAGTAGGCGGGTCGTTCCGCGGATTATCTCTCCGTTCCGGGACTCCGGGATACGGAAGGTCGGGCTGCGGAGCAGGAGCAGTCGGCCGTGTCTCGTCGGGCATCTCAGGTCCCTCCGAGTTCAAGCGCCAAAGCTACGAGCTCGACAGCTAGGACGACGATCTCGAGCTGCAGCGCAAACCACATTCTGCCCGATGGTCGCGTGTTCAGCCGGCAGTCCGACCACATGTACAGCGCAAGGTTCCTACGCATCCGGTCTTCGGTCGCACCGAACCGTGCGGCTGACGGTCGAGCTCTCCGGCCTCCTGTGCACGATGGAACTATGCCGCGTTGTTGGGATCGTCCAGCACGCCGCCCCGAACGAGACCATCCCCGTGTCCTGCTGATTGGCGTAGTGCGGCCGGATAAGAGCCGCGGTCACTGTCGCCCACGCGGTGCCGTCGCGCGGATCCGGGTCTCCGGTCATGACCGAGTGGGATCGAACAGTGGATTCGGGAACGATTCGTCCACGCGCGCTGGTACGCCGGGAATGGTGACGTCGGCGGGCAGATCCGCGCCGCGAAGCGGCTTGGGCAGCCCCAACGCCTCCGGCTGGGTCTGATGATCCGAATAGTTCCAGTAGGGAGGCCCCAGTCGTCGGCCGGACCGCCCAGCGCCTTGATGTGGGCGCGGACGACGGCCTCGAACTCCAGGAGATAGATGCCAGGGCAGGAAGAACCAGTGGTTGTGTGCACATTGGTGCCAGATCGCCATCCGGCCTTGGTGTTTCGGCCGCGATGCCGCCGGGGCGAAGGTGGCGTGGACCTGCGCCTGGTAGCCGAGGCTCAGCGGATCGGACCAGGTGCGGGCGATCGCCGCCATCTGCCTGCGCTGCTGCAGAGGTAAGCCCTGTGGTAGGGCATCATTGAAGACCTCCGGGAACTCGTCGAGCCTGAAGGTCAGGGTCTTCATCTGATGGATCGCCGCCGCGTACCAGATCAGATCGTCGTGCCATCCGTTGACCGGTCCGGTCCGCCAAGCAGCTTGTCGGGTCACCGGTGCCGTAGTCGTCCCTCCAGGGTCATGAGCTTGTCCCGGCCGCCGTCAGGACGACCGGGAACGCGACGAGAATTAGCCAGACGATGGCGAGAGCGATCAGGCTGAACTTGATCAGTGCGCAGACCTTCGCCGCGAGTGCATGCGGCTGGAGGTCGTCGGCCTTGTTTGCACTGCTCAGGACCGACAGCAGAAGCACATCCTCCGCGACATCCAGCAGGCCTGCCAGTACGACGGCGATTGCGATGGCGATGCCGATACCCTCAGTCGAGGGCCAGGTTTGGCGGCCGATCGTGTCGGCCGAGACCAAGGCAGGGATCGCGAGAACACCGGTGTAGCCGAGGATGAAGGGGAAGTCGGCATGGATGTTCCGTTTGGCCGCCTGCCAACCGGCGGGACCCCAGGCGGTGAGAATCTCCCGGGACTGCTTGGTGGATCCGGCCAGCTCGAAGGCGACGATGTCGGGTCCGCCGGTCTGGCGGAGATCGCCCGCCGTTCTCGCCATTGGCCGGCTCGCTCGCAGCAGGATTAGGCCGCAGCCGACGAGGGCCGCGATCCAGGCCGCAGTCCTCATCATTGCCTCGGCAGGATTCGGAGGAGTGGCGCCGGCTGCGGAACCCGGCCGGCACTCGGCGGGTGCTTCTTTTGTGCGGATTCGCCGGCATGCCGCATCAGCTCGGCGGTCAGTTCGCGTTCGCGGCGGGTCATCTGTACGCTGCCGATCTCGTAGCTCGGGTTGTTAGCGCCGTATTGCCTGACGAAGTGCTCGTAGCCGTCTGGCCCATAGTTGTCGTACATCCTGGTCAAGGTGTTGTCGAACTCCGACATCGCCACCCGGTAACGGATCCACCGGTGCCGATCGAAATCGAAGTCGCCGAACAGGGGACTGCGAGGTCGGCTCTCCAGAATCGAAGCTCGTCCTGAGTCCGGTCGTGTCGACGGCTAGTTGAGTGGCTGGCTACGGCGCCCGGCAGGGTCTGCCCGAGAACGGGCGATGCGCAACTGTTGAAATATCACCATGAGCGGCAGATCTGCAGCAAGCGTGTCGGCAGATTTGCAGTCACCGACCGGCAGATCTGCAGGCTAACTGGCGGCAGATTTGCAGTCTGGTGCATACTCGGAGGGGTGAGCGATGAATCGGAACCCCGAGCTGAGCCTGAGTCTCCGTTGGGACGTGTACTGCCCCGGCATGCGCGTGCGCTCGTCGACGAGGCGATGGCTGACACTCGGGTTGTTCTTGTGAACGGTGCGCGGCAGAGCGGTAAGAGCACCCTGGTGCGCCTGGTCGGGGCTGCCGTGGACGCGCAGTGGTACACGTTCGACGACGCCGACATCCGTGAGGCGGCCCGTGAGGATCCCAGGGAGTTCGTTGCCGGGACGGCGCCGATGATCATCGACGAGATCCAGCGGCTCCCTGAGCTCCTCCTTTCGATCAAGGCCCGGGTCGACGAGCGACCGCTGGCCGGCCAGTTCCTGCTGACGGGGTCAGCGCGTGTCCTGGGTCTGCGCACGTTGCCGGATGCGCTTCCGGGCCGGATGGAGACGATCGAGCTGTGGCCGTTCGCGCAAGGTGAGATCGACGGAAGACCCGATCGTTTTATCGACGCGATCTTCAGCCATGGTCCGGATCTGCGCCACGTATCCGGTCTCGACCGCGCCGACTATGCCGACCGTGTTGTGCGGGGCGGCTTCCCCGAGGCGGTTGCCCGTGATCAGCCGCGCCGGCGGCAGCGATTCTTCGACTCGTATGTCAGCAATCTCATCAGCCGCGATGTCAGCCAGGTCGGCGAGATCGAGAAGGTCGGCGAGATGGAGAAGCTGGTCCGGTTGATCGCTGCGCGTTCCGGCGGGCAGTTGGTGATCAACGAGCTGGCTGGCAAAGCGGGGCTGGCGAATCACACGGTCGCGCGGTACGTGAGCCTGCTGCAGGAGATCTTCTTGATCAAGCTGATCCCTGCATGGTCCCGCAACCTCAGCACCAGAGTCACCGGTACCCCGAAGGTCGCCGTGACGGATTCGGGGATCGCGGCGAACCTGGTGGGCGCCGATACGGGACAGTTCAAGCGACCAAAGAGCTCGTTCGGGCCGTTGCTTGAAGGCTTTGTGTTGATGGAGCTCGCGCGGCAGCAGAGCTGGAACGACACGCGTGTTGATCTGTACCACTACCGCACCCGCGATCAGGTTGAAGTCGACGCCGTGCTGGAGAACCGACGCGGCGAGGTGGTGGGCATCGAGGTCAAAGCGTCGTCCACCCCACGCTCCGACGACTTCCGCGGCCTACGGCATCTCCAAGATCGACTCGGGGATGACTTCATCGCCGGTGTGGTCCTGCACACGGGGCCACACACGCTCCCATTCGGCCCCAAGCTGCGCGCCATGCCGATCAGCGCGCTCTGGGAACTGAAGCCGTGAATCAGGCCCGAGGATGATTCGCCACACGGACCGGCTGAGGCGGGATTGATGGCGCTCACCGGCCCGTCGCCGCCAACCCGACCAGGGCCGGCGTGCCCATCGGTGATCTTCTGGCGGGGATGTCGGGCGCGTTCGGCGTCACATTCTCAAATGAAGGCATCTGGCCGTTCGCATCGGGACAGCGCGTTTGGTTTGGCAGGTATGCACGGGACGCCCGCGGGGCGTTGGGCGTCTCCGTGCCCATGGTCGGAGTGGTTACTGGGTGTCGGTGATGGTGAGTGTGACTGGGAGGGCCGCGCCGAGGTAGAGGTGGGTCACGACGTACTTGGTGTTGGAGGGGATGACGCCGGTTTCGTCGGCTGCCGCGGTGGCGACCTGGCCGAGGAGCTGGCAGGACGAGTTGTAGAAGTACATGTCCAGGTCCCAAATGCCGACGCCCGCGCCCTTGATGGTGATCGCGTGCGCGCCGTCGCCTGACTCACCGGTCAGCGTGGTCACATGTCCGTCGGCGTCCTGGCTCGCGGGTGGGGCTGTGCAGGTCGTGACGAACTCTGTCCCGGTGACGCCTGGATCGACCACGTTGGCCGGGTCGCCGGCACTGATGGTGAACTCCTCGGTCACCGGTGCGTCGGGCGGTGTCGGCGGCAGCGGATCCACCTGCTTCACGGTGCCCGAGAACACCTGCAGCTCGCCGGTCTGGACGGATGTCTTGGTGTCACCCATGGCCTCATCGGTCCAGAACCGCACGTACGACGCGGTCACCGGCTTGGCCAGCTTGAACGTCTTGTAGTGCACATCCGGCACGACCGGCCGAGGCGCCTGGTAGGAGAACGCGTCCTTGCCGAAGGCCCCGGAGACGGTGGTCCAGTTGACGCCGTCGGTGCTGGTTTGCAGCGTGAACGACTTCAGCGCCTCGAACCGCGAGGACGTGTACGCCGACACCTGCACCGCGGAGACGCTTGCGGACTTCGCAACCTTGATCACCGCGTTTCCGGTGCCCTTGGCGGCTGAGAACGTGGTCGCCTCGGTGTCGTCGATCAGGGGCTTCGCGCCGTCGGGGTTGGTGGTCGAGATCACCTCGGCACCGTTGGCTGCGGACGCCAGGTTGGGCGCGAGGGTGAACCGCTTGGCTGTTGCCTTGCCGGCCGAGACGGTGACGGCGGGGAAGGTGTGCGCGCCGAAGCCTGGCGCCTGGATGGTGACCGAGTAGGTGCCGGCTGTTGCGGGAACGGTGAAGGCGCCGGTCGTGCCGGTCTTCGCCACCGGCGTGACCTTGGCCTCGAAGACGCCGAGAATGATCTTCGCCCCGGCGATCGGCTGCCCGGTGGAGGCGTTCAGCACGGTGCCGGTGATGCTGCCGTTGCGGGCCGGGTTGCGGTGCTCGAAGCCCGGAACCGGGTCGGTGTCGTTCGTCCCGGTCGGATCGTCGGCGGTGGTGTGGTTCCGGGCCGAGGTGCCCATCCCGCGCTGGGCGAAGGCGGTGTAGACCAGGTCGACCAGCTGACCCGCATCCGGGCGCGAGTGGTACCGGTTGTCCAGGGCAACGATCATGGCGTCGCGGACGTCCAGCATGGACGGGTCGTTGGGCGACAGCGGCATCGCGTCGGTGACGATGCGGGCCGACATGTCGGCGCCGAGTGCCTGACCGTACTTCGCGACGAGAGCCTTGCGCAGCTGCCACAGTGTGGCGGTCCAGATCTCGCCGTCGGCGTGCACCTCGGGCCCGGTGAGGTCGTACCCGATGTCGGCGAAGGTCGTCGGATTGTCGTCGTACGGCCAGTTCCGGATGGCCCGGATGTCGTTGCCGGTCGCGTAGGCGCCAAGCTCCGAGGTCGTCTGCAGCCCTTCGCGATGCAGGTAGTTCAGGCCGTACCAGTCGCTCCATCCCTCGCCCATCGAGCCGGACTGATGCCCGCCGAGTGCGCCGTCCTCGGTGCCGACGTACCGGTTGGACAGCCCATGGGCGTACTCGTGCTCGATGACGCCGGCGTCGAAGTCACCGTCTCGGCACTTGCCCTCGAAGGCGTCGTTGATCGGCTCCCAGAGGAACATCCCGCTCCACGGCGGGATCCCGTCCGGCAGCGTGAGCATGTAGGCGTTGTCGCGGCCGGTGTACGTCGGTGCGCCGCCGGACACCGCTCCCGCCTGGACCAGGCCCTGGATCGCGTCGCCGCCGAGGCCGCCCTTGCCGAAGTTGTCGATCTGGAAGTTGCCGGCCGACTCGGTGAAGCCGAGAGCGTAGAACTCGTCGTGAATCCGGTTGTGGTGGTAGAAGAGGTTCGTCGTCGAGGGGTTGACGTCCTGGCTGTACGACGGTACGGCGCACTGCTGGGTGCCCCACTGGTCGGTGAACACGTAGTTGAACTTGCCGAGCGGATCGATCGGCCGTGGACCCGGGTCGACCGGGCCGATGAAGTTCGACCAGTTCGCGTGGGCGTTGGCGTTGTTGCCAAAGGTCGTCACACCGGTGCCGGTCAGGCCGAGCGGATCGACCCAGCCGTTGGGTGACTGCGGCGTGCGCCCGAACGACACCCGCTCCGCGGTACCTCCGCCTGGTGCGCCGGGATAGTTGCGGTAGACGGTGCCTTCCGGGTCGAGCGGTCCTTCGTGGCGGACCAGACTGCGGCGGTACAACACCTCACCGGTTCGCGCGTCCACCAGAATGTCGTACGCCTCGTTCAGTGCCTTCAGGAAGAGCACCTGGTACGCCGCGCGCCCACCCGCCGCTGTGCCGAACGCGGACTTGCGAACGTAGGACTCGGCGGCGAAGGGGCCGGCAGCAACTACCTGGAATCCGGCCCGCGTCGCCCCGGTGAGAGACGGGGTGTAGCTCGCCGCCGGTGTCAGCAAGCTCGCCACCTTCGACAAGGCCGACTCGGGACTGAAGTTGAAGGATCCGGCCAGGCCGTTCGTGCGGCTGGTGGAGCCGGTGTAGCTCAGCACCCGGCCGTCCGAGGCCACCGCGAGGCCTACCGAACCACCGCGGGCCGCGGCGATCCCATCGAACACCTGGGTGAGATCGACAACGTGTGTCCCGGTGCCCGGCAGCAGGTGGTCGCGGCGAACCACCATCGCCGCGATGTCACCCGCGCTGAGTCCAAGCATCTCCCGATGCTCGGTCAGCCACTCCCGAGCGACCATTACCGCGGAACCCGAGCGCGGGCCCGACAGGGCTCCGCCGACATCCGGCCTGATCGTCCGCGGCGTGCCGTACCGAGGATCCCAGCTGACGCGGGAACCCTTACCACCCACGGCAAGGACCTTGGCCACCGCGGACACCTGCTCGGTGGTCGGACGGATCAGATTCCCGAGCGCGGAGCGGGCATCGACGACGGAGTCGCCGGGCGGTCGCCCGGAGCCTGGTGGTTCGGTGAGCGCCGAAGCGCCCGACGCGGCGCCGAGACCCGCGAGGACTGTGGCACCGACGGCGATCAGGGCGATGGATCTGGACATGGGCGGAATGTGCACGGTCGTACTCCTGAGCACGGTTCGCCACCAAGGGCGAACGAGATTCGGGCGGTGAATCTGACCTGTCAATGACTCGATCCGGTGCAAGTGACGAACAGACGGATCTGACCACGAGCGGCTCGGCAACGCAAGGGCGGAACCCCGCCCGTTGGGGAGGCGAGCGAGATCCCGTCGGCTGGAACATCGCAGCGGAGCGCCGTGGCGTTACATTGATGCTGTCAGCAACCTCGAGTGCGCCGTCGAGGCAGTGGGTCGCCGAGTCGACATCCCACGCCACTGAGCGTCCGGGCGATGTCATTGCTTGCGGCAACCTTATGTCGGCAACTGAGCCGATCTCACTTCTCTGCGGCGGAGGGGCGCGGTCTGCGGGTTGTCCACATCCCTTGGGCAGCAGGGCGGAAGGAGTAACCGAAAGTGGACGCCGGCGCTTATCCGCAAGGCCTTGTTGGCCCAGCGCGGAGACGTTATAACTACCGACCAACAGCCGCCTGATCAAGCTCCGACCTCCACCCGTCCCCGCCTGTCTGCGCACCTCAGCGACCTGCAAGCTTGTCGGGAAAGCGCTTCCCGCCGGTGTGATGCCGCCTGCCGGCGGCGCTCGAGGAGCACACGAAAGCGACCGAAACCCGGCAAGGTCAAGGAGACGGTGAAGCTGCTCGAACGGGGCGGCGGCGGGGTTGGCGGCTCAGGTAGGTGTCTTGGGTGATGGAGATCTTGGCTTGTCCTAGTTGGTCGGCGAATTGGCGTGCGGTTTGGCCGGCTCGGTCGAGGGCTATGGCTGTGGTTTTGCGGGGTGCGTGGGATCGGATCCAGGCGAGCTTTCCCGAATTCGGCGGGCTGGATAGCCTCTCGGCTCACCTCGGGTTGCATGTCACTGTGCGTAGCGGCCAAAGGCTTCTGGGATCTTCATCCGTCTCGACGATGCGGGCTGAGGCAACAGCACTGAGGCTGGCCTCCAGCGCACCGGCCGCGGTGTCGGGAGTGAATCATCCGCTGACGAGCGCACACCCCGTTCCCAGATCCAGGTGGCACGACGAGAGGACCGACGCGGTGCTAACCGGTGGCCGAAGACACGCCGGCAAGGCGGCGCGGAACCGCCTGGTCGACTCCGACCCCGAAAGGGAGCTGAACGGGCCATGCGCCTCACCGAAGTAGAGCTGCGACGACTGAGTCTGCCGCTCGTCCGCCCGTTCCGTACGTCGTTCGGAACGGAGGTCAAACGAGATGTGCTGCTCATCCGGGTCGTGAACGATCGCGGAGCGCAGGGCTGGGGCGAGTGTGTCGCGGACAGCGCGCCCTTGTACTCCAGCGAGCATGTCTCAGGCGCCCACATGCTGATCAGACAGTTCCTCCTTCCCCGCTTGGCGGCGGTGCCGGAGCTGACTGCACATCAGGTGGCTCCCACGTTGGCGGCCATCAAAGGCCATACCATGGCGAAGGCGGCCGCAGAGATGGCTGTCCTGGACGCGGAGCTGCGTGAGCTGGGCGTCTCGCTCGGCCGCCATCTCGGCGCCGTGCGCGACGCCGTCTCCGTGGGCGTCTCCGTGGGGATCGCCGACACCCTGCCAGAACTGGTGGAGGAGGTCGAGGGCTACGTCGAAGCCGGCTATCGGCGCGTGAAGCTCAAAATCGAGCCGGGATGGGACATTGCGCCCCTGGCGGCAGTCCGATCCAAGTTCCCCGACATGGCGTTGCAGGTGGACGCCAACAGAGCCTACACATTGGCGGATGCGGCTCACTTGGCGAAGCTGGATGCTTTCGATCTCCTGCTGATCGAGCAGCCACTTCCGGAGGATGATCTTCGAGGTCATGCAGAGCTGGCGCAGAGGCTGACGACTCCGATCTGTCTCGACGAGTCGATCGTCTCCGCTCGTTCGGCTGCGGACGCTATCGCGCTGGGCGCTTGCTCTATCGTGAACATCAAACCTGGCCGGGTGGGTGGCTATCTCGAGGCGCGGCGGATCCACGACGTCTGCGCCGCTCACGGCGTACCGGTCTGGTGCGGTGGCATGTTGGAAACGGGGTTCGGCAGGGCGGCTAACACCGCGCTCGCCGCACTCCCCAACTTCACCTTGCCCGGGGACATCTCCGGGTCCGACCGCTATTGGCATCGCGACCTGGTCACGACGCCGGCGCTCGCCCACGATGGTTACATGACTGTGCCTGTTGGGCCGGGCCTGGGGGTGGAGCCGGACGTGCCTTGGCTCGAGGAGCTGACGGTTTCCACCGAAACCATCTCCTTCTAGTAGTTGCAAGGAGCAATCTCCGTTCCCGCGGGTTGCCCGTTGCGCAATATATCTTGGAAGGAATCTCGTGCTTGAGCACAAACCAGCGGTGCCCTACGGTGAGGGGATGCGGCACACCGTGACACGACACCCCCGTGCCAGTCTGGGCCGCGTCTTGGACGACGTAGGTTCGACCCTCTTGGACCTGGTCCTCGGCAAGCCCGATTCAGTAACAGAGATCGGTGGAGTGGCCATCCATGACCCACACGACGAGGCGCCCCTTCCCACAAGTGCCATGGTGCTCGCCGTGGATGTGCGGGAAGCAAGCGCGATCGCGGATCTGGTCACTCATGTCGCAGACCAGGGTGCCGCCGTACTCGTGGTTCGTGCGCCCGTGTCGGTCGATCAACAGGTTCAAGACGCCGTCAGCCGCACGGGGGTCGTCCTGCTCGGTCTCACCCGCGGCGCCTCGTGGACCCAGCTGACCACCCTCTTGCGGTCGACGCTGGCTGGCGAGGAGGTTGGCGTCACCGGCTCGGAGTCACTGGGCGGCATCCCGGCGGGCGATCTGTTCGCGGTTGCCAATGCGGTCAGCGCGCTCTTGGACTCCCCGGTGACCATCGAGGACCGCAACTTGCGTGTGCTGGCCTTCTCCGGACGGCAGGACGAGGTTGACCAGAGCCGGGTAGAAACGGTGCTCGGCCGGCAGGTGCCCGAGCGTCTCATCCGAGCCCTCGACGAGGGCGGGATGCTGCAGGAGCTCTACCGAAGCAGTCGACCGGTCTTCTTGGACCCGATGTCCCTGGACTTCGCCGACGTGGTCTACCCGCGGGTGGCGATTGCTGTCCGGGCGGGCGACGAGATCCTGGGGTCGATGTGGGCAGCCGTTCGACAACCGTTGACCGCCGAGCGGGAGCAAGGTTTCGTCGACTGTGCCAAACTAGTCGCCCTGCACATGTTGCGACACCGCGCTGGTGCGGACGTCGAGCGCAGGCTGCGGACCGACCTGGTC
The DNA here is from genome assembly GCF_039530625.1 of Kribbella sancticallisti. Classification (NCBI taxonomy): domain Bacteria; kingdom Bacillati; phylum Actinomycetota; class Actinomycetes; order Propionibacteriales; family Kribbellaceae; genus Kribbella; species Kribbella sancticallisti. Next base: position 77,981 of record NZ_BAAAOS010000008.1, read on the forward strand.
GCCACCGTGCTCGAGGGAGGTCCCGGCGCCCGTGAGGCCGCCAGCCGGTTGCGACTGACGCAACGCGCCGTCGTCCTCGCCCTTGCGCAAACCACGAAACCTGGATTGTCCGCCGCCCGGCTCGAGGCGGAGCGGGAACGACTGGCCAGCGCCTACGCAATGAACCTGTCAGCGGCCCATCCGGGCTCGGCTGCTGCTCTGGTGGGCGGCGTGGTCTACGGTATCCTGCCGATCGAGCACGGCGCTTGTGATGAATACCACCGCCCGCTACGAATTGCCGAAGACTTCCTCCGTCGCACCGGCTCGCGAGGCGCCGGAGTGATAGGCGTCGGAAGGATCGCTGCGAACGTTGCGGCGCTGGCACAGTCGCGCCGGGACGCTGACCGCGTCGTCCGGGTGCTGCGCTCGCAGGGATCGGCCAAGCGCGTCAGCACGATCAGCGACGTATGGTGCGACTCGCTCCTGTTGCAACTGGGCGACCTGATGGCTGCCGAGGAACAGCCGCTGACAGAGCCGATCGCGGGGTTGCTGGCTTACGATTCGACGCACGGTACCGTCTTGGTGGAAACCCTGCACGCTTGGCTCGACGCCTTCGGCGACGTCAAAGCGGCGGCTGCGGTGCTCAACGTCCACCCGAACACGTTCAGATATCGGCTGAAGCGGCTGGTCGAGATCGGAGAGCTCGATCTGTCGGACCCCCAGGTTCGTTTCGCCGCCATGTTCCAGCTCCGGCTGATGGAGGGTCAGGGACGGCGTAGCGCCGCCGGCGTGCACGGGTGACAGCTCCATCCCGCCACCGTCACTGTCGCTCGACGACGTACCAACCCTCACGCACGAACCCGCGGACCTCGCCGCCGGCCCGCAGGAGCGGCTCGAGCATCTGCTTCACCGCACGGCGCCAAGCTTGCGCGCAAGCCGGATCCTCGCTGCGCAGTCGTTCGGCGTCCGCGGGGACTGCGAGCAGTACTGTCCGCCCGTCCGCCGTTCCCTCGACCGGCCAGCCGGCACGGTCGCGATCCAGACCGATGACTGCCCCAGCGTCAAGCAACGCCGCCAGCTTCGGCTCGTGTAGATCGCCGGAGCAGGCTCTTGCAACGCTCGTCGCTCGAAGAGGCCACGTGATTAGCAGCCGATCACTGTCATCGCCAGCGTTGATCTGGTCACCCATGCGACCGTAGAAGTTCGGCAGGTACTGAGTCGACACCGCGGCCAGCTTGGTCAAGTTGAAGAACGCGTTCCGGCGGATGAGCGGGTCGAAGGTCCACTCGATGGCTGTGGCGGAGTGCTCCAAGGCCCATGCCCGCTGGTGCAGCTTCAGGGCGAAGCCGACGCCGCGTGCCTGTGCCCGTCCGGATACTCCCGCGATGTGGCTGTGCAAGGTCGCGGCACGAGGGGGAGCGAAAAACCCGATACAGGCGCCCACGAGGGCACCCTGAGACAGGGCGCCCGCCACATAGTTCCCGGCCTGGACCATCGCCCGCAGGAGCTCAGTCGTGACCGGCGGGTTCTGCGGCTCCGGACGCCAGATCTCGTTGTAGAGCGCACAGACCTCATCGAACTCCGACAGCAAAGATAGGTTGCGCACCGTGACCCGGGCCGCGTTGGCCGCGGCTCGTGCGGCGGCGGCCGCCTCGCCGATCGACCATACGTCCTCCTTCGATGTCGCTATCGGCGAGAGGCGTTGTTGTTCCATCCACCCATTGTCGAAGGTCGTTGGACAGGCGTCATGGTGCCCGAGACACAGATGCCGACGCACACTTATGTGCCGCTGGACAGAGCCGATCGCACGATCAGGTTCCAGCTGCGTTCAAGCAGCCGGCTGGCCGGTGCGGTCATGCAACGCGTGGTGTCGCCCGGCCGCCGAAGTGGACGTACGGCTGACCGTCCTCCAGTTCGAAGAAGACGGCCGGCACCCAATGGTGCTGACTTGAGAGCCTGGTGACCCACAAGCCCGGCCGCACCGGAAGCAGGTCCAGACGCCGGGTAGGATCCGAGAGGATGCCGGCCAACGAAGTGGTGTCCGTCATCTCGAGCTGCAGTGCACCGCTCTCACCGGAAGTGAACTCCAGGCGAGTGCTGGGGCTCTGGTAGATGCCTGCGCGAGCCAGGGCATCTCCCGGGTCGACATCACCGGCTGGACGGGGGCGAGCGGGCATCGCAAATCCTGCGAGCCCCTCGAGCAGTTCCGAAGCAAGTGAGTCGAACATCTCCGTCGCCCGTCCGCCGGTGGTCAACAGCACGATGACCACACGAGCCTCGGGTGCGATCCGGAGGAAGGCCCGTTGCCCGAAGGTCGAGCCATCATGACCGTACAGTCGCCCACTCTCGGTCTCCGACAACGCCCAGCCCAGCCCCCACGCGCTGCCACCCAGGGTCCAAGCGTCTGGCACGGTGGCCTGGGCCGACTGCATGGCATGAACCGATTCAGGCGTCAGGAGACGGTCACCGCCGGGGGCGCGTCCGTGGTCAAGGTGCATGCGGGCAAACGTCACAACCTCGCCGGCAGTCGAGCAGACCAGGCCTGCGGGCCCTGCTGACCGCGGCGGTCCCCAGCGCGGAGACGTCCTCGGTCGCGTCAAGTCGCCCACATGGCCAATGGCCGCCCGGAATCGGAGCACCTCCTCGGGCATCGTGGTGGTCTTCGACAAGCCGAGAGGCTCGATCAGTCCCTGCATCAGCACTTCGTCCCAGGGCTTGCCGCGCACCTTCTCGACGAGATGTCCTGCGATCGAGTAGCCGGAATTGCAGTACGACATCGTTGCGCCGAGCGGATGCGTCTGCGCGAGAGCGGCACAGGACTCGACGTACTTTCGCAGGCAGTCGTCCCCACGACCGGTGTCAGCGAAGTGATCGCCCTCCAAGCCACTGGTGTGCGACAGAAGATGCCGCAACGTGACGCGGTCACGAACTTCCGCATCGGCCACCCGGAACTCAGGCAGGTAGGTGGCGATCGGCTCGTCGAGGCTCACGAGACCGTCGTCGACCAACTGGAGGGCGAGTGTTCCGGTCCAAGCCTTCGTGATCGAGCCGACCTGAAAGACCGAGTCGGTTGTCGCCTCGACATCGGTGTCGACGTTGAGGACACCGGAGGCTACTTCGACAGTCTGGTCGTCAGCGTAGACAGCGAGGCTGGCGCCGACGACCTGATACTCGTGACACCTCTCGTCCAAGCTGTCTTGCAGGGTGTGCTCCATGCCATGGAACCTTTCGCGGGGGCGAGCCGTGCCACGTCACAGACATCATGACGCAAAGAGAGGAATCCCATGGTTGGGCCGGAGTACCAAATTCGCAGGGGACTTTGTTACGTGCTCCCAAGACAGCCCAGAGGGCCGCGCGTAAGGCTTGGGGCACCCTGACCGCGCCCGTGGCCAGTATGCCAAGGAGGGTCTCATGACTCGTTCACGTGCCACTCTGCGTGCGGCGCCGTCCCGTGTAGCGATCGCGATCATCGCGCTCCTCGCGACCGCCGGCTGCAGCGAGAGCAGCGGTAGCAGCAAGCCCCCGGACACACAGATCACGGTGGCGGCCATCGCGCCCATCAAGACCCTCGATGTCGCCCAGATCGAGGTGGAGCGCTCGATCGCCAGCCTGGTCACCGAGCCACTCGAGAGGACCAAGTCCGACGGCACCTTCACCCCTCGACTCGCGACCTCGGTCAGCGTGGCGCCCAAGAAGCTCGTCTATGACCTCGAGCCGTCTGCCAAGTTCAGCAACGGCAAGCCGGTCACCCCCGAAGACGTGGCCTTCTCCATCAAGCGGCTGACCAATCCGAAGACCGCGCCCGTAGCGGCCTCCCTGCTGGTGGCCGTCAAGGACGTCGCTGCGACCGGCCCGCACCAGGTCACGGTCACGAGCGACGGAAGCGACCCTTCTCTTCGCAACAACATCGCCTTCGCGGTGCGCGTCGTCGAGAAGGCGAACGTCGGGGCCAACCCGAAGGACTTCGGATCGGCGTCTGCGCCGCCCATCGGGAGCGGGCCCTACGTGGTGAGCAAGTTCAGCACCGACGAGGTCGTGCTGGACAAGAACTCCACCTACTGGGGTGAGGCGCCCGCGTTCAAGACGATCAAGTCCACGTTCGTCCCTGACGACAACACCGCTCGACTCGCCATGCGATCGGGAGACCTGGACGTCAAGTTCCTCCGTGACGTGGGCACGGCCAGGCAATGGGAGAGTGTGCCGGGCGCGAGCTTGGCCGCCCTGCCGACCACTTCGATCGACTACCTCACCTTCGACGTGGCTGCGCCGCCGTTCGACGACGTGCACGTGCGCCGGGCGTTCGCCCACGCCGTCGACCGCAAGGGGCTGATCGATATCGTCTACGGCGGACGCGCGCGCCCGCTGACAGGCATGCTGACACCCGAGGAGCTCTCCAGCATCTCCTCCCCGATGGAGGCCGAGGAGATCCTCAGCGGCCTGCCGACATACGACTACGACCTGGCCGCAGCCAAGGCCGAGCTCGCAAGGTCGAAGTATCCCAACGGGTTCTCGATCAAGGTCAATGTCGGGTCGAACATCGCTTACGGTGAGAAGACGATGCTCATTTTGCAGGAGAACCTGAAGCCGCTCGGTATCGACATCGAAATCAACCCGGTGTCGGAGGAAGAGTGGACCGCACCGCTGATCGCGCACAAGGACCTCGGGATGCAGACCTTCAGCTACGGGCCTCTCATCGCGGACCCGGCACGCATCCTCAGCCTGATGGTCAGCAGCGCGGAGGCAGTCCCGAGCGGGCAGAACATCGCCAACTTCACGTCCAAACAGCTCGATTCCGACGTCGCCACACTGACGGGGGGCCCAGACAAGGCGCAGCGACTTGCCGCCGCCAAGAGCATCCTCGAAGCCATTGCCACGGACGTGCCTTACATCCCGCTGTTCAACAAGGAGTCGGTCACCGTCACCAGCGAGGGCTTCAGGTACGACCCGGCTGGGGCTGATTACGGCGACTACTCGACGGGCGCTTGGATCGACCACATCGAGCCAGTCTCGTAGCCAGGTCGAGAGCCAGTTCGACGCTGTTCACCGACATGGAGCGCAGATGAAGTTCACCACCGTATTCATCCAGCGGCGCCTGGTCGCGCTGGCGTTGTTGCTCCTCATCGTGTCCTTTGCCGTGTTCAGCCTGCTCGACCTCAGCCCGGGCAGCCCCGAGGAGGCGCTGCTCGGGCCTGAGGCACGGACCAACCCGGCGTCGGTCGAGGCCATCCGGGAGGAGTACCACCTGGACCAGCCCCTCCTGCGGCGATACTGGAACTGGCTCGCCGACGTGGCGCATCTCGACCTCGGACGTTCCACCGAGTCGGGTGAGGCGGTCACCCACGTGATCGCCCAGCGGCTCGTGCTCACCACGCAGCTCGGTCTGTTCGCGGCCGCGATCGTCTTGCTCGTCGGTGTGCCGGTGGGAATGCTGGCGGGTCTCCGGCGTGGCAGCAGCTTCGATCGCGTCGTCACTTCGGCGGCCATCTTCCTGGCGAGCGCGCCTCCGTTCGCAGTGGGGATCTTGTTGATCCTGATGTTCGGCGTGTGGCTCGACTGGCTCCCGCCGTTCGGGGTAGGCGACGGCGCCGTGGACCGGCTCAGGCATCTCGTGCTGCCGGCCTTGGCTCTGGCAAGCGCCGCGCTTGCCATCGTGGTCCGACAGACGCGGGCAGCGGCGTTAGGTGTCATCGACCAGGACTACGTACTCTTCGCGAGAGCACGCGGGCTCTCGCGAAGAACCATCTTCCTCAACTACGCGTTCCACAACGCGGCCCTGCCCGTCGTGACGACCGTCGGACTCCTCCTGGTGTTCAGCCTCTCGGGTGCCGTCTTCGTCGAAACGGTGTTCGGGCTTCCGGGCGTCGGGTCGCTGTTGATCGAGTCGATCAACAGCAGGAACATCCCGGTAGTCCAAGGGCTCACCCTCCTGACCGCCGCGATCGTCGTGCTCGGGAACCTTTTCACGGACCTACTAGCGCTCGCCATCGACCCACGCACTCGCTACGCCGGGACGGCCTGATGTCAGACACGCCGACGATCGATCCGACCTTCATCGCGATCCCGACTCGCCGCAGCAGGCGCAGACGGATCTCCCCCCTCCTGATCGCCTGCTCGGGCGTCTTGCTGTTCGTCGCCGTGTGTGCGGTCGCCGGCAGCGCAGTCGCGCCTCATGACCCGGGCGCCCAGGACCTCGCGTTGGGGCCGGCTCCAGCGAGTGCCGACCACTGGCTCGGCACGGACGGGTTGGGGCGTGATGTCTTCTCCCGGCTCATCGCCGGTACGCGCAACGCGGTCGTCGGCCCCCTGCTGGTGGCCATCGGCACTGTGCTCATCGGGACGACGCTGGGCATGCTGGCCGGCCTGCGCGGCGGCCGGGTGGACTCGCTCATCTGCAGGTTCGCCGACCTCGTCTACGCCCTGCCCGCCCTGCTGATGGTTGTCGTCATCGTCGGTATGGTCGGTGGCGGCTCGCTCATCGCCTGGGCGGTCTTCATCTTCTTCTCCATCCCGACCGAGATCCGACTGACCCGCAGCGCAACCTTGCGACAGTCAAAGCTCGCGTATCTCGATGCGGCCAGGACGTTGGGACTCTCCACGCCCCGCATCCTGTTCCGGCACGTGCTGCCCAACATCCTGCCCACTGTCGTCGCGACCGGCATGCTCGACTTCGTCGGTGCGTTGGTCGGCCTGTCGTCCCTGGCTTTCCTCGGACTCGGTGTGGCGCCCGGGACAGCCGACTGGGGCCTGATGCTCGCTGAGGAGCGGTCGATCATGGATCTGAACGTCTGGGCCGCGCTGGGCCCGGCCCTGATGATCATTCTCACGGCAGTGTCGGGCACGGTCGTTGGCGACTGGCTCTATGACCGTCTCTCGCAGGACCGAGGCCGCGCATGAAGGCGGTGAAGACCGGTACCGATCAGGTCCATCAGGTCGCCCGCGGCGAGGCTCATCTCAAGGTCCGCGACCTGACCGTGCACGCGACGGCGGGTGGTGCGTCGCGCACGCTCGTGCAGGATGTGTCATTCCGGCTGCGGCCGGGGGAGACGCTAGGCATCGTCGGGGAGTCGGGCAGCGGCAAGTCGATGACCGCAAAGGCTCTGGTCGGGCTGCTTCCGCCCGGCGTCCGTGCCGGAGGCAACGCGACGTTCGGGGGTGAACAGCTCGTGGGCCGCCCCGAGCGGGAACTGAGGCGCCTGCGGGGCAGCCAGATCTCGTTGCTTCTGCAGGACCCCTTCACCATGCTCAATCCGCTGCAGACAGCGGCGAGGCATATCGACGAGTCTCTTGCCTCGGACCGGCGACTGTCGCGGGCCGAACGTGCCAGAGAGGTTCGCCGGCGCCTTGCCGAGGTCGGCATCGAAGACGCCGACGCCGCGCACCGGTATCCCTTCCAGCTCTCCGGCGGCATGCAACAGCGGGTCGCGCTTGCCGCCGCCCTGGCCAAGAACCCGAGCCTGCTGATCGCGGACGAGCCGACGACTGCGTTGGACGCATCCATCCAGCACGACGTGCTCTTGCTGCTGAGGCAGATCCAACGCGATCGCAACATGGGCCTCATCCTGATCACCCACGACCTGCGCGTGGCGTTGTCCGTCTGCGACCGCATCATGGTCATGTACGCCGGTACCGTCATCGAGGACGGCCCGTCGCCCGCCGTCAAGGCGGCTCCGCAGCACCCCTACTCACTCGGACTGCTGCGCGCTGAGCCGCCTTTGACCCATGCCCGGGCGCACCTGTCCAGCATCCCCGGCAACGTTCCGTCCGCGGACACCGTCAAGAACATCTGCGGTTTCAGTCCACGGTGTGATTGGGCGACGCCCGAGTGCCGCGCCGGGAAACCACTTCTTGCCGTGGTCGAGTCGGACCATCGCAGCGCATGCCGACGCATCGACGACATCCGACCCGGCCTTCGGGAACGACAGACCAGCGACGATGCGGCCGTGCCGCCCGCGCCGCCCGCCTCCCTCGACAGCCCCATCCTGAGCGTCCACCAGCTGAGGAAGGTCTACCGCGTCGAAGGGATGGTAGGACCAGCACGGACCCACGAAGCACTCGCTGGGGTGTCATTCGAGATCGGCGTCGGAGAGAGTGTGGGACTGGTCGGGGAGTCGGGGTCAGGAAAGACGACCATCGCGCGCTGCTTGCTCGGACTGAACCGTCCCACCGAAGGCAACATCCACCTCGATGGCATCGACATCACCGACTATCGCAAGCTCAAACCGAGCGACCTCCGCAAGGTGCGGCACCTGGTGCAGTGCGTCTTCCAGAACCCGTACGCCTCGCTCAATCCCGCGCGCACGGTCGGCGCCACCCTGAGGGAGGCGGTCAACGTGCGAGGCCATGCCGTCGACCTTTCCGTCGAGGTCGACCGGATGCTCGAGCTGGTCGGGCTCCCCCGTGCGTACAGCAGTCGGCGACCGGCGTTGCTGTCCGGTGGAGAGAGACAGCGGGTGGCGATCGCGCGTGCTCTGGCGATTCGACCTCGGCTCCTCATCTGTGATGAGCCGGTGGCGGGCCTTGACGTGTCGGTGCAAGCTCAAGTGCTCGAGCTCCTCCGACAGTTGCGACGCGAGCTGTCGATGAACATGCTCTTCATCTCCCATGACCTTGCGGTGGTACGGCAGATCACCGACCGGGTCGTCGTGCTCCACCGAGGCGAGATCGTCGAGCAAGGCGTCACCGGTGAGGTCTTCGCGGATCCCCAGCACCCATACACCAAGCGGCTCGTGCAGGCGGTTCCACGAGCATGAGCCGTCGTCCAGGAGGAAGCACGTGAGAGTCGTCGTCGTCGGCGGTGGAGTGATCGGTCTTGCCTGCGCCTACGAGCTGCTGCGCAGGGGGGAGGAGGTGACGATTCTGGAGGCACACACTGCCGGCTCGGGTGCCTCCTTCGGGAACCTGGGGTGGATGGTGCCTGCCCAGATGCGTCCCGTGCCGGCCCCCGGCATGGTCGCCCAGGCCCTGCGCTGGATGCTGCGCCCCGACAGTCCGCTCTACATCCGGCCGTCGTTGAGTCCGGGCTTCATCCGATTCATGTACGGGATGTGGCGTCACTGCAACGAGAAGAGCTTCCGGGCAGGTCTGTTGGCCCACTTGCTCCTCGCGGAGGGCAGCATGCAGCTCCTCGACGACTACAAGCAGGACGGTATCGATTTCGAGATGCACGCCCAGGGCCTGCTCCAGGTGTTCGCGTCCGCGAAGCAGTTCGACAACCACGTGGCGGGGCTGGATCTCCTGCGCGGCCACGGCTTCCGGCCGCAGCTGCTCGACGGCACCGAACTGACCCGCGTCGAACCGGCACTTCGATCCGGGCTTCGTGGCGGCATCTTCTTCCCCGACGAACGGCACGTCCGGCCGGACAGCCTGGCTGACGGCCTGGCCAGGCGCTGCCTCGCGCTAGGGGGAAAGCTCATCGAGGGTGCGGCCGTACAGCGCGTGCACGACCGAGCCGGGCGGGTGGTGGAGGTCGAAACTGACGACGGGCGGTACTCCGCTGACGTGTTCCTTCTGGCCGCCGGAGTTTGGTCGGGCTCGCTCTCCCGCAAGTTCGGTGCCGGGCTGCCTATCCGGCCGGGCAAGGGCTACAGCCTGGACTACACCGAGTCGCCGCTCGCCTTGCGCAGCCTGGTCAAGCTGATGGAACCGCAAGTTGCTTTGAGCCCGTTCGACGGCTGGTTGCGGCTCGCGGGCACAATGGAGTTCGCCGGCCTGGATCTGAAGGTCAACGAACGACGTGTCCGAGCGATCACCAAGGCCCCGGTCGAGTACCTGAATGACTGGAACCCCTCCTCGCCGGCCCAGAGCGTCTGGGCGGGTGCTCGCCCCATGACTCCCGACGGCCTGCCAGTCATGGGGCGTCTCGCCGCCTTGCAAAATTGCTACGTGGCTGCCGGCCACGGCATGTTAGGCCTCACGTTGGGACCGGCGACAGGGTCGGTGATGGCCGAAGCCATGACCGAGGGTCACGTTCCGGCGGTACTCGAACCCTTCAGTCCGCGCCGCTTCGGTGCTTGAAATCCGCTCCTGCCAGCGACATCCTCATCCGGGCAGGGTCGCACAGAGATGATGGAGGCCATGGGAAACGACAACGTGCTGCTGAGCTCCGGAACCGTCTATGACGGTCTCGGTTCGCCCGGGAGGACCGCGGACGTGCTCGTCCGTGACGGTCGCATCGCATCGATCTCCGACGTACCGCTCAAAGTCCCCTCGGCGATGCGAATCGACTGCACCGGTCGGGCGGTCGCACCGGGCTTCGTCGACACCCACGCACACAGTGACGTGGTCCCGCTGTTGCCCGACCCTCAGCCGTTCAAGCTGCTGCAGGGCGTCACCACCGAGGTGGTGGGCAACTGCGGCATCAGCTTCGCACCCCTGGACCATGCGGCCTTAGAGAGTGCTGCGGACCTGGTCGGCAATCTGGCCAAAGGAGTGGCCCTCGAACCGGGCGGATTCGCCGCGCTGCTCGATCGGTTAGCGGACGCCGGCCCGACAAACAACATGGCGATGTTGGTGGGGCACAACGCGCTGCGGCTGAGCGCCAACGGCACCGAACCGGAGCTGGGGCCATCGGCACTGGCGCGCATGGAACGACTTGCCGCGGAGGCCTTCGAGGCCGGCGCTGTCGGGTTCTCCACCGGCTTGATCTACCCGCCCGGGAGCTTCGCCGGCATCGAGGAGCTTACCGCCCTGGCGCGAGTCGCCGCTCGGTTCGGCGGCCTGTACGCCACCCACATGCGTGACGAGGGCCGCCGACTCGAAGCGGCGATGGCCGAAGCGGTGGCGGTCGCTCGCCAGGCGGGGACCCGGCTCCAGATCTCGCACTGCAAAGTGGCCGGACGTGGGAACCACGGCAAGGCCGCCGCTCTGGTTAGCATGCTGGAGGCTGCCCGACTCGACGGCGTCGACGTATACGGCGACCAGTACCCGTATGCCGCCGGGTCGACGGTCCTGCTGGCCCTTCTGCCAACCAGAGCGACAGCCGGAGGCGCCACCGCCCTGACCGAGCGGCTCCGCGATCCCTCCGTCCGAGCTTCGTTGCGGTCCGATGCCGATCGGGGCGAGCCAGGCGACGGGCTGTGGGCCGCGTGCACGCCCGACGACGTCCTCATCATCGACCACACCGACGCAGGCGTCGTGGGGCTGACGCTCGCGGAGGTGTGCCGATTACGTGACGAGCACCCCTTCGAGGCCCTGTGTCGATTGGTCGGCGAGGACCCACGCGCAGAAGCGGCGTTGACCTTGATGGCAGAGAACGACGTGCGGACCATCATGGCGAGCCCTCTCGTCGGGATCGGGTCGGACAGCGGTCTGCCACTCGGTCTTCAGCATCCGCGCACCTGGGGGTCCTTCCCGACGGTGCTGGGTCGCTACGTCCGTGAGCTCGCCGTCCTTAACCTGCCTGAAGCGCTACGGAAGGCGACGTCCTTCGGGGCGCGGCAGTTCCGCCTCACCGGACGCGGCGCCTTGCTGCCCGGTTACATCGCTGACGTCACCGTGTTCGACCCGCAGAAGATCGGGCACGAAGCCGACTACCTGGATCCGTCAGGCCCCGTGACCGGCGTGCACACCGTCCTCCTGGCCGGCGAGGTGGTCGTCGACGACGGCGTCTTCAACGGCTCACGTTCCGGCCGGATACTCCGGCACGGTGCCTCCACCATCGCTTCATGAACCGACCTCACGCCGGTCGGACGAGGCCACGTCGGCCCCATCTCGGTTCGCCATCGAGGTCACGCGCCCTGGCGGCGTGCAAGCTGGGATCGGAGAGAGGAGCCGATCGGGAGCTCGATCCTCGAAGGGGACGCCGGTGAATGGTGCACGGCGTTGACGGCAATCCGCAGCTCATCGCTCTGTCCGAGCGGGTGACCGGTGTTGGGGTTGCGATCCCAGGTCGGGAAGTCGCTGCTAGTGATCGACAACCGCAGCCGGTGCCCTGTCTTCACGACATGGCCCACTCCACCCAGGGTGATGACGAACTCGTAGACCTCACCAGCGTCGAGGAGTGTCTCCTCGGTCAGGGACGCATGGAACCGCGCCCTCAGCCGACCCTCAGCCAGAAGCATTGAGCCGGCATCGGGCGAGACGTCGTGTAGGGCGATGAACCAGTCGGTGTCCGGTGAGTTAGAGCTGCCGAAGAGGTGCAAGCGTGGCTGCCCCAGGAGAATCAGGTCCTCCGGCTGGGCGTCACCGGTGAAGACGAGTACGTCGCTCCGGCTCTGCTGGAAGCGCCGATCCAGCGGGGCCTCCGACCAGGTCGGGGAGAAGAATTCTTCGTCCAGCACACTGGGCACCGGATCAGCGGGGTCGTAGTGGTACGAGTCGGCCTGCTCCGGACCCACAGGGGACTGGGAGGTGAGCCGGCCGTCGCCGGTCAAGGTGTTCGCCTGACCGTCGCTGTGCAGGTACATCGTGGCCCAGTTGGCCGGCGACGTCGGCCAACTGTCGGTCGCCACCCAGGTGTCGGCACCGGTGAGGAAGAGCCGGATCTTCTCACTGTCCGGCTCTGCTGCCGGAAGGTCGCGGAGCCAGCGGTCGAACCAGGCCCTGTGCACATCGTCCATGTCCATCAGTGCGCCGGGTCCGAAGTTGACGCCGCCGAAGTCCTGACGCGGCTTGCGGGTGCCACCGTGATCCCACGGACCGATGATGAGGTGCTGGTCGTCGGCTCGAGGAGACTCACTGCTCATGGCGTCGTAGAAGTAGAGCGAGCCGGGCTGGTCGTCGTCGTACCAACCGGTGACATGCAGCACCGGGATGTCGATGCGGCGGAAGTCGTCGTCCAGTCGCTGCGACTGCCAGTAGTCGTCGAGCCGCGCGTGCGTCAGCCACTCGCGCCAGGTCTCCAGCCTGCGTCCGAGGCGCTCGTCCATCGAGACGAGCGGCAGATGCCTGAACACCTCGGGCCAGTTGTCCACCAGCCCGGGATCCTGCACGACACGCCTGCCGGCGATGTTCAGCCAGGCGAGCATGACGAGCATGAGGCAGCCGTTGTGGTATGGATTCTCCTGGAACCACTTGCCGCTGGTGGCAGTGCTGACCATCGTCGTCAGATGCTCCGGCCGTTCGCGGGCGAGGGCCCACTGGCACCACCCGCTGTAGGACCCGCCCATCGTCGCGACCTTGCCGTTGCTCCACGGCTGTGCGGCGGCCCATTCGACGCTGTCGTAGCCGTCGACGCCCTCGAACCGGAATGGGGTCCAGTGCCCCTCGGAGTCGTGGCGACCGCGGACATCTTGTGTGATGAAGACGTACCCGTGGTCAGATAGATACTGTCCGGTCGCGACGTAGCTCGGACGCTGTTTGTTGTAGGGAGTGCGGTGCAGGACGACCGGATACGGGCCTCCATGGGGACCGGCTTCCGGGAAGTAGATGTCAGCAGACAGACGGGTGCCGTCCCTCATCGGAACTGCCACGTCCCGAAGCCGCCGCAGCGGCGGACCTTCATCGTGAGCTGGCACACGGTTGCTCGTCACGGTCTTTCCTTGCTGGCAGCGTTTGCTAGATCGGCACAGGTCCACGCCATGGCGGTCGCCCCGTCGAGAGCCGCCCAATCCGCGGGCGGGGCAGCGCAAGCCGCCGCGAACTCCGGTTGGTGATTCACAGCATCACCGCTCGAGATATTGAGGGTCGGATGGATGGCGGGGCAGACCTGGCTGACATTGGCCATGTCCGTCGACCCGGCCATCCGCTCCAGCGCCTCAGCGGAGAACTCGGCGAAGCTACGACCGAGCGCCTCTGCGTTCGAGCGGTACCGGCCGGCCAGCTCCTCGGAATGGGCGAAGTGACTGTAGGTCCGCCCACTTTCCACCGACACGTCGCAGCCCGTTGCCTCGGCTCCGGCCCGGAAACAACCGTTGACCCGGTCGAGCAGCACCTCGAGGCTATCGAGGTCAGGCGCCCGCACGTACCACTGCCCGCTGGTCTGGTCGGGCACGACGTTCGGGGCGTCGCCACCGTGCCGGACGATCCCATGGACCCGATCACCGGGGTGTAGATGCTGCCGCAGAAGGCCGATCCCCACCTGAGCTACCGTGAGTGCGTCAGCCGCGTTCAGCCCCGCCTCCGGGAAGGCAGAAGCGTGCGCTGCCTTGCCGCGGTAGGTGACGTCCAACGGGGTGAACGCGCGACAAGGCATCTGGTCGAGCTCGAAAGGCGCGGGGTGCACCATCATCGCTGCGTCGACTCCGTCGAAGGCGCCACCCTCGAGCATGATGATCTTGCCACCTCCGCTCTCCTCGGCGGGGGTGCCGAGCACGGTCAGTGTGAGCCCCAGGTCGTCGACGAACGGCGCCAGCGCCAGACCGGCACCCGCGCCGGCCGCGGCGATCACGTTGTGGCCGCAGGCATGCCCGACACCTGGGAGTGCGTCGTACTCCAGGCAGATCACCACGTGGACCGGGCCACTGCCGATTGTGGCCCGGAGAGCAGTCGGGAGCTCGTAAACGCCCTGCTCGACCGGCAAGCCGTGCGCCTCGAGCAGGTCACCGACCCAGCCGCAGGCGCGTACCTCCTCGAACGCGGTCTCCGGGTGGGCGTGGATCCGGTGGCTCAGGGCGATCAGGTCGTCGGCGGCCGCGTGTACGCGTTCCGCCAGCTCGTCCTTGATCGACGTCATCCTGCGCGCAGGAATTCGCTGATTTGCGCGGCCAGGAACTCAGGCACCTCGACGATCATCCCGTGCGTCGCCTCGACCTGTCGAAACTCGACGGTGGGGCAGTCCTCGGTCACCGCGGTGAGATCTTGTCGCAGCCCGACCCGATAGGCGGCCATCAGCTCTAGTAGCGACGACGGTTCTTCTTCCGACCGTCCTTGCTCTCCTCCAGGCTCACGTCCGAGCGACAAGTAGACGAGCAGCGGGCAACGGACGCGACGGTAGAGAGCCATCAGGTCCAGCTCGCCGATCCGAGCGCTCAGTTCCTCGGCCGCCTCGATCCCGGGGCGCAGGCGATAGCGACCGTCGGCATCGACCGTCACCGTTCGCTCCAAGGCGGCCAGGCCGAACTCCCGGGGCATCCCGTGCTCCGCGGCTTCTTCGAGGAACTCGTCCTTGACCGCGGCGAGCTCCGATTCAGTCAACGCGTGGCCACGCTGGGCGAGCGCAGCCGCACGCCGGCTCCTCATGTCGGCCAGGTGCTCGATCACGGTCTGGCGGTCGATGCCGACGTACTGCTCGGGACGACCCATCCCATGACCATCCAGGTTCACCGCCCCGGCGCAGTCCACCTCGTCGGCGCCGTACATGGCGGCGACCATGCCGCCGAGGGAGTGTCCCACGACGGCCGGCCGCTCGAGTCCGAGGGCGGTGACGACGGACCGAACGTCATCCAGGACGGCTTCCCAAATCCATGCACCGTCACCCGACCTGCCGTGGTTGCGGAGATCCATGGCGACGACACGATGGCCCCGCACCAGGTGCTCGGCCATCGGCGACCAGTCGGTCAGCGTGCGGCCGGCTCCATGCAGAAGGAGAATAGGCTGGCCCTTGCCGCCATAATCACGCACTGCGATACGTATCCCGTCGCTGCCGTCGACGCTGCTGTCGTGCTCTGTGTCACTGCCGGACATGCTCCTCATTTCCTCGCTGTGTGGGTGTCGAGTCGATCAGTCCGCTGGTGGGCGCCGCCGCCCGAGCGGCGAAGGCCACGAGCCAGCAACCCATAGGCCAGACCGCCGAGGACGAATCCGGGCTCGATGAGGACGAGCAGCGGCGGGGTTGATCTTGCCGGAGGCCTGCTCCGCTCGACGGCGAGCATCGTCAGGCCGAGTGCCCCACGAGACAACAGGGCACCGCTGGCGACCGTGGCGAAGAGGCGCACCAAGCGGGTCAGTTGGCTTCCTCGCGACGGTCGAAGGGAAGCGACCGCCAGGACTGCGCCGAGGGTCGCCAGGATCGAGACCACGTAGTTGTACCTGATGAACCACGTCTTCGCGAATGCCTGGTCGGCCGCGTCGGACGTGTCGCCGAGCCCTTTGCGCCCACCGGCGGCCCAATACAGGTGCAGGGCGGCGAAGGCTGCGGACCACACGGCCGAAGAGCCTGCGGCGGCGAGTCGAGGCGCGGGAACGGTGATCTGCGCCGCCGGGTCGCGGGGACCGGGCGCTCCTCTCATCGACCTCTTCGGCACTGGTGATCCCTCCTGTGTGTCGTCGGCATGCTCTCGGTCGGCCTCAGTCAGCATGCGTCGGCGGGCATATTGGACCGCTCCTGCTGCCCGTCGCCGGGGATCCCCAACTGAGCACGGAACAAGCGGACCCAGTTCTCGCCGAGGATGAGCCGCACCTGGTCTGCACTGAAGCCGTGGCTCAACAGGGCCTCGGTGACCTTCGGCAAGCCCTCGGGTCCTCCGAGGCCGGGGACGAACCTGCGTCGGTCGAAGCCCACGTCGTCGCTGGCTCCGTAAGAGCGCAGCGTTTCCTCGTGAACCTCCTTGACGAAGTCAGGCCCTAGGCCAACGTGCTCGATGCCTGCCACCGACACCACGTGCGCAATGTGATCAACGATCCGGCTCAGCGTCGGGCGATCGGGGTCGATCAAGCCGGCGACGAAAGCGACTCCGACGACCCCGCCGCTCTGGGCCAGCACCCTGAGTCTCTCGTCGGTGAGGTTGCGGTGATGCGGGCGTTGGACCCAGGCCGACGAGTGCGTAGCGACGACCGGACGCCGGGTGTGCCGGACGAGGTGGTCCACACCCGAACCGGCGAGGTGTGAGACGTCGACCAGCATTCCGATGCGCTCCATCACAGTGACGGCCTCGAGGCCGGCGCGCGTCAATCGGCTGTGCGTGTCCTCCTCCGCGCTTCCGTCGGCGAGTGGGTTGCGGCCGAAGTGGGTCAGCGATGCAATCCGTACTCCCAGCCTGAACAGCGTCTGGAGAAGGTCGACGTCGACGCCGATCGCATCACAGCCCTCCAGCGCCAGGACCAAGGCGATGCGCCCTGCAGCGACGGCCGAATCGACGTCCGCGCCGGTCAGGCACAACGTCACCTGGTCGGCGTTCTGCTCCGCGATGCGGTGGGCGCACTCGATCATCCGGACGGTTCGCCGGAGCATGCTCTCAGGAGCGACGTCTTCGCCGACGAAGACCGACAAGCACTGCACGTCGATCCCACCGGCCCGCAGCTGAGGAATCCAGTGCTCGCGGAAGTATCGCGACTGCTGGATCCCCGGCCGGAGACTAACGAGCATCAGCAGGTCACTGTGGGCGTCAACGACCAGGGAGTCGTGATGCAGCTGCTCCGCCTCATTCACGTGCGCACTTCTTCCTTCTCTCTCTCACGGAAGTCGAGTAACAGCATGTCCAACGGAGGTCCGTCCGTCATGGTTTTCTGGCACACTCGCACTACGACAATTTCGTCCGTCAGCACTAGGGGTCGTTCTCGTCGGTACACCGTCGCGGCCACTCGGCCCCACGCGTCGATCTCCGGTGATGCAGACGGGATGCCGGGCGTCGCCGGACTGGGCCGTGATCACGCCTTCAACGCGCCGGCGAGGACGCCGCGCACGAAGTATCGCTGGAAACCGACGAAGAGGATCGCCATCGGCAACAGGCTAAGCATTGCGACGGCTGTGGTGCCGCCGATGTTCTGGGTGAACTGGGTGTTGGTCGTGGCGATGCCCACGGTGAGGGTGCGCATCTCGGCGGACTGGGCCATCAGCAGCGGCCACAGGAAGGAATTCCAGCTGCCCACGAAGGTGAAGATCGCAAGCACGGCCATCGGCTGGAGGCACAGCGGAAGTACCACGCTGCCGAAGATGCGCAGCTCCGAGGCACCGTCGATGCGTGCCGACTCCAGCAGCGAGTCCGGAATACCACGAATGAATTGCCGCAGCAGGAAGACACCGAAAGGCCCAGCCAACGACGGGATGATCAGACCTGCGTAGGTGTCGACCATGCCGAGCCTGGCCGCGATCAGGTACACCGGCACCAAGGTGGCTGAGAAGGGCAACATCAGCGTGGCCAGCAGCAGCCCGAAGCTGAGGTCTCTGCCCGGGAACCTCAGCTTGGCGAACGCGTACGCAGCCAGCAGATCGACCAGCACCGTGAGGGCCGTGACCGCTCCGCCGACGAACAGGCTGTTCGCGACGTACCGCGGAACCAGCGGGTCGTTGAAGACCTCCCGGTAGTTCTGGAGCGTCCAGGTTGCCGGTGACAACGAGAACTCCAGGAACGTCGTCGACTTGAGCGACACCACCACCACTATGAGGACCGGTGCGGCGAACAAGAGACTGGTCAGCGTAGCCGTCAGGTGCATGGCAAGTAGAGATGGCCACTTCGAAAGACCTGCCTTCATTGGTCAACCGCCGCGCGGCGGCCGAGGAACGCCGCAGAAATGATGGCGGTGATCCCGAGCAGGATGACGCTCATGGTCGCGGCGTAGGCGACGGACCCGCCGTTGAAAGCGTTCTGGTAGACGTACCACATCGCGGTGTACGTCGCGGTTCCCGGGCCGCCGTTGGTCATGATGAAGACCAGGTCGAACACCTGGACAGCATTGATCGTGACCAGAGCGAGTACCACCTGGATGACGGGCTGGATCAGCGGCAACTTGATCCGGGTTAGCACCTGCCAGGTGCTGGCGCCGTCGATCCGGGCCGCTTCGAGGAGGTCACCAGGGATGCTGTTGAACCCGGCCATAAAGACGAGACCGTAGAAGCCGCAGCCGCTCCATGCCGTGATCAGGGCCAGGAAGACGATGGCGGTCGTCCCATCCGTAAGCCAGGGGATCTCGAGGCCGAAGACCCTTCTCATCAGCAGGTGCAGAGGTCCCTGCTCCGGGTCGATGAGGACCTTCCAGATCAATCCGGTCGCAACCACGGACAGCAGAGAGGGCAGATAGATGAGCGTGCGATGGATGACCATTCCCCGAAGTTTGGAGGCCAGTAGCAGACCCACCGAGCCGGCGACGATCAGCGTCACGGGTGTGGAGATGGACATGAACAGCAGCGTGTTGCGCAAGGAGTCACGGAAGAGCGTGTCGGCGAAGATGGTGCGGTAGTTGTCCAGCCCGGTGAAGCGTAGCCCGCTCAGGATGCTGCCACGTTGGAACGTCAGGACAAAGGTGTAGACGAACGGTACTGCGATGAACAAGCCGAACACCGCTGCTTTGGACAGCACAAACGGCGTGGCGACCGCCAGTTCCCGGATCGGCCGCCGCATCAGCCCGCCGCCGCGGCCATCTGCTTGATCTGGTTGCGGGCGTCGCGGATCATGTCGTCCAGTGACTGGCGGCCGGTGACGTAGTCGTTGATCTTTCCGATCAGGTACTCGTTCGGCTGGTACTTCAACGCCGGCGGGATCCGCTGAAACCTGGTCATCTTCGAGGCTTCGTTCATAAACTCGTTCATGCGCGGATCGGGCAGCTCAGTGTAGAAGGCACCGGCAGACCCGTTGATCGGCAGACCGAGAATCAGCCGGGTATAGCGCTCTTTGGGACCGGGCGAAAGGATGTGCTTGGCCAGCTTGTAGGCGGCCTCCCTGTTCTTGCTCTTCGCCGCCACCGCGATGTATCCGCACCCACCGACCATGAACTGGTCACCTCCCGGACCATTCGGCGGCTCGAGGAGCTTGAGCCGGGCAGCCGGGAAGGCTTTCGCTTGATCCGCCGACAGCGCGTGGGTCCACTGCATGCCGGACCTGCCGGAGACCATGGCGTTGGCCCACTTCGACTCGTCGGTGTAGAGTCCCGGCGGAGTGGCCGCGCCGGAGTCGACCATTTCCTTCATGTTCTCCAGTGCGCCTCGGCCGGCCTCGTTGTCGAACCCGATGTCCCTGCCGTCCTCGGAGATGTACTCGGTGCCGAACGACCAGAAGTAATGCCAGACGTAGTTCTCCTGGATAGCAGGCGCCGTCGGCCAGGTCATTCCATAGTGGTCGACCTTCGACTTGTCGAAGCCGGCCTCGCCCAGTCTGCGTCCCTTGGCATCGACGGTCATCGCCTTCGCGAAGTCGATCATCTCGGCGTAGGTGGTCGGGAACGGCGGCTTGCCGGCCTTCTCCCAGACGTTCAGGTTGACGGTGAGGTTGTGGCCGCTGTCGGTCACGTAGGGGATCGCCCGCAGTTCGCCGCCGGCTCCCTGCGCGACCTTGAGCAGACTCGGGTTCACATTTTCCAGCAGCTTGTCGATGTCCTCCTTCGGGGCGATGTCCCGGAAGTCGGCCAGCACACCGGAGTCACGCCACTTGTTCATCCAGGGAATGATCTGGTAGGTCACGTCCGGCGGGTTGCCGGCAGAGAAGGCGGCTGTGTATTTGGTAAGTGAGTCCTCCCAGGGAACCAGCAGCGTTTTGGCCGTCATTCCGGGGTTGTCTGCAGCGAAGCCCTTCTCGATCTCGGTGAGGAAGGCTTGCATCTCCTTCTGTCCGGCGTTCGGCTGGGTCCAGTAGACCGGCTGGCCGCTCCCGGCTCGCTCGCCGTCGTCCCCACAGCTGCTCAGAAGCAGGGCGCTGCCCACCCCAGCGGTCAGTTTCAAGAATTTCCGGCGGTCGATGCTTCCCGCCGCGCGCGCCATGCCGGTCATGTGGCTCTCCTTAGAGGTTGCATGCGGTGCTCGCTGGGACCGCGATGACTTGGCTAGAGATGGGTCAGATGCGGTAGGCGGCGCGGTTAGGCGGGCCCGGAGCCGAGCCGGAACCAGCCCTCGCGGAAATGCCAGGGCCGACACCTTCTGATCTGATCGATAACAGCTCGTTGCAGAGTGGTGGCCCGGGGCAATAGCGCGAGATCCGCCAGGGGTCGCTTGAAAAGGAACTCGACCACGGTGGCGGAGTCGTCCCTGGCCGGGTCGACCGGGCGGAGCGTGAAGCGTTGCTGGAAGCGGATGATGTTGGAGTCCACGGGTAGGTACTCCATCAATTGAGGGTCCAGCACCCATGAGGTGCAGACGGCGTACCGGTACTTCTCGTGCGGAAAGTGCCGTGTGAAGAACGAGCAAGCCAGTCCGACGGAGTCGTCCACCGATGTGGGCGTCAGCCTGCCTTCGGGGATATGCAGGCCAAGGACGCGGTCGCCAGGTTCCGGTCCACCATCGTCGGTCACGGTCCCGGGCGGCACGATCAGCCGTTCGTAGTGCAGCCGCCCCAGCGCGTAGACCGCGCCACGGAAGTGATGGGTCATCCAGTCCTGGGTGTGCAGGCCGCCGCTTCCGTAGATGGCGCGGTGATTGACCATCTGCGCAGCGACGACTCCCAGGCTGTCCCACGACACTTCGTCCGGGACGTGGTGGAGAGCGTGGTAGCGCCGGGCGTGTGGGACGGCGGCCAGGAACACCCAAACATACGCGAACCGGCCGACGGCACCCAAGTTCGACAGGGTCGGCCACGCTGGTGAAAGCCTTCCCGGCCGGCCGAGGTTCCCGGCCAGGTGCTGGTAGCACCTCTCGAGCAGCCACCAGAGTTCGGGATGACCCCGGGGGTCCGGACGGGCAGCAAGGATCTCGGTTCGGTCGATATCGCTGACGCCCAGATCGCGTAGATACCTGTCGGCCTCGGGGCCGTCTGGTAGCCGAAACCTGTCCGGCGAGGAATCGAACGCCGCCAGGTGTGCCAGATCATCCAGATCGCCGTCTGTCAGGCCGAGGGCTCGACGTGCGCGCTCGACATTGTCGCCCGGCGCCGCCGCGTCGTCATCGTCTACCCGGAACACGGTGCCCACTCTGCGAACTTGGTCACTCGCCGCAGCCTCTCAAGATTCGAAATATCGAAATTAAATCTTGTATCTTGCAACTGCTGAGTCGAATATGCGCGGGCCCCATCGTTCTGTCAAGCGCTGCGGACAGACTGCAGCCGATGTCGGAACCGTCGGTTGTCGATCCGACCCAACGCCATCGACGCGCCGGCAGGCCGCTCGAAGGGTCGGCGATGCACCGCTCTGTCGGCTCAGCCGAGTTTCGGCGCGCCGAGTTTCGCGGAGATGGTGCGACCGGAGCGTGTTGGATCGGAACCGTTCACCGTCGCGGTGGTGGGGGCGGTCCGACACCGCTCCGTCCCTGCCCGCCGTGGATCGGCGAACCGAGGAATCGCGCGATCTCGTCGACGACCAGTTCGGGCTGATCGAGTGCGACGAAAGTGTAGCTGTCGGGCACCTCGACGAGCCGTGCGTCGGGAAAGATCTCCATCCACCGGTGGGCATGGCTGATTGGGAAGAATCGGTCCTCCGGCGCCCAGAGGAGCAGCACGGGCTTGTCGAAGGCGCTCAGTCGATCGGCTGCGGCGAGCGTGTCGATGTTGTCGAAGGCACGCACGAATCGACGAGCGTCGCGACGGATTCCGCGGGTGGAGAGGAAAGGCCGCAGCCAGGCGCTGGTCGTTTCCGCTGGTAGCGGATCTTTGGCGAGCCAGCCGAAGGCCATCGGTAGCCGGTGGAACGGCCGCGCGCGCAGCACTTGAAGGCCAACTGTGAGGCCGCCGGGCACGCGCGCGATGTACTGCAGCGGCCGGAAGCCGCGG
Source organism: Kribbella sancticallisti (assembly GCF_039530625.1). NCBI lineage: Bacteria > Bacillati > Actinomycetota > Actinomycetes > Propionibacteriales > Kribbellaceae > Kribbella > Kribbella sancticallisti. Next base: position 100,402 of record NZ_BAAAOS010000008.1, read on the forward strand.
GGTGGAAAGTTCTCGAACGAGTCGCTCGGCGTCATGACCAGGCGGCTTACGCGATCACATCCCTCAGCGAGAAGGAGTTGCGTGACGGCACCGCCCGTGTCGTTGGCGACCAGGGTCACGTCACGCAGATCGAGGACTTCGAGGAACTCGCCGATCATGCGAGCTACGCCCAGCGGGCTCACGTCGGCTTCGGCCGTCATCGGGAGGGTGTGGGCGCCCATCGGCCAATCTGGGCAAACGCAGCGGAAGTTTGCCTCAAGGGAATCACTGACTTTGTGCCACAGCGATCCGTTGACGAACAGGCCATGGACGAAAACTATCGGGGAACCGCTGCCGCGATCCCGATAGCGGATGCGGCCGCTGGCGAGAGTGACTTCGGGCATTAGTTGAGGAATCGTTTCAACCGCTCAACGAGCCATTCCGGTCGCTCTTCGGCGATGAAGTGCCCGCAGTCTGGCACCAGTTCGAGACGCATGTCGTCGGCGTAGTCGCGGTAGCTGTCCGGGACGCCGATCGTCAGCGGGTCATACTCGCCGTTGAGATGCAAGGTTTGGACCCGTTGGCGGAGGGCTCGGTAGTGGTTGATGAAGAACGGCAGTTCACGCCGCAAGAGGTTGCGGTCGTACCGGATCGTGGCGTCATCGGAAACCGGCCGGCGCATTTGCCGCATGAAGATCTCGGCTTCTTCCGGCGTGAATTCCCCCGCATGACGCCAAGCTCGAAGGCAGCGCTCGGTGACACCGAGGCGCGTCGTCGCAGTGTTTCCCAGTAGGGAGATGAGGTAGATGTGCCACGGGGCGCGCCAAAGCCGAAATGGGGCGCCGTCGAGTGTCCACGGATGGACCCCTGCGAGCGCCACGAATTGCAGAATGCGGTCAGGCCAGTTGAGGCAGGTCCGGTACCCGATCGCCAAGCCCCAGTCGTGCCCGATCAACCGCGCACGGTCGACTCCGAGTTCGTCCATCAAGTCGACGACGTCGCGAGCCATGCGCTCCAGGCTGTACCCGCGTTGCGACCCATCGGACCAGCCCATGCCGCGCAGGTCGGGGCAGATGACGCGGTAGTGCTCGGAGAGTGGACCGATCACGTGGCGCCATGACCACCAGTGCTGCGGCCAGCCGTGCAGCAGGATCAGCGGTTCGCCTTCGCCGGCTACGGCGTAGTGGATCCGCAGCCCGTCGATGTCGACGACATGGTGTTCGAGGTCGGCGACCATGGGCAGGTCCTGCGGGGTGGCCATGGTCGAAGATCTGGACATGGGCTGAGAATAGCGAGCGCTCACTATGAATGCAATGATGGGTCTGGTCACGCGACGCCGTACCCAGAGATATGGTCTACAAGATGGTCTCGAGACAGCCCACCAGCGAGCGGCGTGCGCGCACCAGGGAGCGCCTTGTCAAGGCCGCCGCTGACGTCGTGGCCGAACGCGGATTCCATGCCGCGGCGGTCGACCAGATTGCCGAGCGTGCCGGGTTGTCCATCGGAGCGCTGTACTCGAACTTCGCCGGTAAGGACGATCTGTTGCTCGCGGTCTTCGACAACCATGTCCACTGGTTCGAAGAGCAGGTCACCGCCCGTCTCGACGAGCCGGATCTCGCTGGCACGGTGATGCGATGGCTGACGCTCACCGATGAGAGCGCCAACCAGTTCCTGGTGTTCATCGAGTTCTGGGCCTATGCCGTGCGCAAGCCGAAGGTCCGCCTGCAGTTCGCGAAGCGTATGGAACAGATGCGTTCGCACGTCGCTGCCGCGCTGGAGCACCGAGCCGAAGCCCGTGCCTCTGCCCTGCCGCTTCCAGCCGACCTCATCGCCCTCCTCGGCCTGGCGGTCGGGCGAGGGCTCGCTCTCGAGCATCTCGCTGACCCCGATGCCGTTCCGAATCCCGCCATCGCGGGACTCCTTACGGCGTTCGGTGATGATTCGTAGGCACCTCCTGAGTCGGCATGTACACGTCATACCGTCCCGAGGTGGCCGATCCTGTTTCCTCAGCTCCGGGCGAGTGCCGGTACGACGGAGGCCGCGGTGGCGGATCGGACGTCGGAAACCGACACGTCCGGTGCGAGTTCGGCCACGTGGAAGCTCCCGCCGGCAATGTTCTGGACGGCGAGATTGGTGACGCGTCGGACGAGGGCCTGCCGGTCAAGGGCAGGGTGCACTGGTCGACGAGTTTCGGGTTTCCGTCCTTGGTGGTGTGTTCCATCAGGACGATGACGCGTTTGGCGCCTTGGCAGAGGTCCATGGCTCCGCCCATACCTCTGACCATCCCGCCGAGCACCATCCAGTTGGCGAGGTCCCCGGTGGCGGAGACCTGCATGCCGCCGAGGACTGCAACGTCGATGTGGCCGCCGCGGATCATCGCGAAGCTGGTGGCAGAGTCGAAATGGGACGCGCCGGGGAGGACGGTGATCGTTTCCTTGCCGGCGTTGACCAGGTCGGGGTCGATATCGTCCTCGTACGGGTAGGGGCCGACACCGATGATGCCGTTCTCGGAGTGAATAACCGGCTGACGGTCCGGGCCGAGGTGGGTCGGGATGAGCGTGGGCAGGCCGATACCGAGGTTGACATACTGGCCATCGGAAAGTTCTTCCGCTGCTCGCGCGGCCATCTGCTCACGCGTCCAGGGCATCTTGCCCTCCCTCGACTGGGCGGGGGCGGCGGGTGGTGCGTTTTCTCGACGCCTTTGAGACCGGCTTGCGCGGGGGTGGAGGGGACGACGTTGTGGACGAAACGCCCGGGAGGTGGACGGCATCTGGGTCGAGTTCGCCCACCTCGAGCAGAGATTCGGCTTCGAGGATGGTGCGACGGCCTGCCATGGCGGCAGCCGGGTTGAAGTTGCAGGCGGAGGCGTTGAACACAGCGTTGCCCGCGCGGTCGGCGACGGCTGCGCGGACGAGGGCGAAATCAGTGACGATCGACTCCTCCAGCACCATCGTTCGGCCGTGAAAGGTGCGGGACTCCTTCGCGGATGAGGCGACGGCGACCGTCCCGTCTGGAGCGTAACGCCACGGCAGACCGCCTTCTTCGGCGAGCGTCCCGACGCCGGTCGGAGTGAAGAAGGCGCCGATCTCGGAGCCACCCGCGCGAAGCCGTTCGGCAGGGTGCCCTGCGGCGTCAGCTCCACCTCGAGTTCACCGGCCAGGTATTGCCGGGTCCAGCAACGCCTCGATCATCACCCACGGGATTCCGGCCAAGCCGAACCCGCCGACCGCGATACTCGCTCCGAAGGGATGTCCGCGACCGCCTCGGCAGCGGCCGCAACGACCTTGTCCATGATCAGCCTGTCGCGCCGAGGATCGCCGCGGTCGGCGCCGCGATCGTGGGCAGGTCGCCGGTGAGGTCCGTCGTGGCGATCGCCTCGCGGCACGACGCGTTTTCGCCGGGCGATGTCGACGCGAGGGTGCGCTCCGAGCTCTCAACGGCCTCGATGCGGTTCTCGCGTAAGGCCCTCGTGTACCAGCGGGACACGACAGCCTGCGAGACGGCCGCCGTTACTCGCACTCGCACCAGGAGAGCCCACTCCTGCCAAATCGACGCCGACCGGAGCAGCCCCGACGTACACAGGACAACCGGCCGCACGCGCGGACGCTGAGCAGCGAGCGCGGTCGAGCTGCTGTTGATCCCGCATCCGTGACGCGGCGCCGCGAGCGTCGGACAGCACGACGGCCAACGCATCGGCGGGACCATCGACGCTGTACAGCACCCGCCTGCCGGTTCACGCTGCGCCGGGACGTTCATCGGACGGTCTCGAAGATCGTGGCCAGGCCTTGGCCACCGCCGATGCACATGGTCTCGAGTCCATAGCGGGCGGCGCAGCTCATGCGCGTGGGTGGCGAGTACGCGGGCGCCGGTGGCGCCCAGCGGGTGACCGAGGGAGACGCCGGAGCCGTTGACGTTCAGCCGTTCGTTGATGTCGTCTTGCGTGAGCTTCCACTCCTGCAGGCAGGCGATCACCTGGGCCGCGAACGCCTCGTTCAGTTCGATCAGCTCCATCTCATCGAGCGACAGACCCGCCTTGTCCCCCGCCAGCGCCGTCGCGGGGATCGGGCCCAGGCCCATTACCTCGGTGCCAACGCCCACCACAGCCAAACGCGGTCGCGCCGGCGTCACCGCGACGGGAATGAACCTGGCGCTGCGTGGGGACCTGAGCAAGGCCGCCGCGCTCACCGCCCGGATCCCGATGAGGCGGTTCGGACTGGCAGCCGAGCAGGCTTCGGCTGTCGCTTTCCTCGCGTCTGACGAGGCCCCCTACATCACGGGTGCAGTGCTCCCCGTCGACGGCGGCTGACTGCCTGACCGTCCTCACCACTACCAGCAAGGAGTTCGGTCCGAACTGTGCACCTGGCCGTTCCCAGGCAGCCCCCCACTCTTCCAGATGCTGTAGGAAAACGAAGCGCCAGCCTACGACAACCGCAACACTGTCGCGTCCGCGGAGCTCTTGATGGAGTACGCCGTCGAACCGCACATTCGTCAACTGGTCGACACGGCGACACTCATGGTGCTGGCCGATAACGACGACTTCACCTGGTCGGATCTTGAGACCCGTACCTATCAGGCGATTCCCACGCCGGAGAAACGACTGCACGTCGTTCCGGATACCGACCACCATCAGCTCTACCGGGATCCGGAGAAGACGAGGCAAGCAGCCGTGGTCTGCCGTGATTGGTTCCTGCGCTACTTATGAGGCGGCGTTCGCGGTCTCGTTCACAGCTTCCCGATGCGAGCCGCCTTGCCCTGCTGACGCATTCGATATCGGCCAAAGTGTTGGGCAGTGCTGACGATGGAGGCGGGCCGGCCAGTGTCGACCGGGCGGCTCGCCGACGCAGTCTGGGACGAGCACCTGCCAGTCAATGTGCGAACGAGTGTCCAGGCGCACATCGTGCGGTTGCCGTCTGCTCGGTGGCTGTCGCATCCGCACTGAGTGGGGCGGGTATCGCCAGGTCGTCCATCCCGACCGGGTGGACGCCGTGCGGTTCGGCGAGCTGCTCGCAGGCGCTCCACTGGAGCCGGACCCTGACCAGGGCATGCCGCCCATCGGCCAGGCCGGCCGGAATACTCTGCGGGTCGGTGACGCTAATGGCTGTGGCGAACACCGTCAGACAGTCGACACAGCACAGGAGTGATTTGATGATCGTCACCGCGGCCTCGGTCGTCGGAGTGTCCCTGGTGGCGCTCGGCATGGTCCTGACTCCCGGGCCGAACATGATGTACCTGAGTTCCCGATCGATCAGCCAGGGTCGGCGTGCTGGGCTGGTCTCACTCGCAGGTGTCGCTGTCGGGTTCGGTTGCTACCTGGTGGCCGCCGCCGCTGGCCTCACGGCCATCCTCGTTGCGGTACCGGTGGCGTTCACGGTGATCAAACTCCTAGGTGCCGCGTACCTTGCCTATCTGGCTTGGCAGGTCTTCAGTGGCAAGATGGCGACCTTCGAGACCCGTCAACTGCCTCGTGACGCGTCCCGGCGCCTGTTCTTGATGGGTCTGGTCACGAACCTTCTCAATCCGAAGATCGCGTTGATGTACATGGCGCTGATCCCGCAGTTCGTCGATCCTGACCGCGGCCCTGTATGGGTCCAGGCGCTGATCCTCGGCGGGGTTCAGATCGCTGTCGCCCTCAGCGTGAACCTTCTCATCGTGGTGGGATCTGCTGCCCTGGCGGGCTTCCTGCGCGCCCGTCCGAAATGGATGCGCGTCCAACGGTGGGTCACCGGAACTCTGCTCGGCGCGTTCGCCGTCAAGATGGCAAGCAGTCGCTCCGCGGGCTGAAGGGGCTGTTTCGCGGGCCTGGCCACGGGTGTCGCGGCGGTCGAAAGCCAGTCGTGGGCGATGGACCGCGACCGGCGGACGTCTCGCGGGTTCCCGCCGGCGGCCAGCTTGAGGTCGAGCTCACGGGTCTGGCGATGTGCGCCGACCGCGACCGCCATACAGGCCAGCAGCACGATCTCCAGTACGCCGAACCCGAGGACGAGTGCGGTCAGGGCGACGGCCTCCAGGTTGGTGCCGTGGGGCCCTTGCTGACCAGCGGGCGGGTCGATGACCCAGGCCCGCGAAGTGAAGGCGATACTGTGGCGGCGGCGTTGTCAGCGTGATCAGTGCAGCAGGTGCGCGACATCGTGCCTGGCGTCGTCGGGGGAGTCAGGTGAACAGGGGGCGGTTCTCATTCGCGGTGGCGTCAGGACACCGGCTGCGCCCGGAACCATCTCGAGAATCACCGCCGCGATCGTGCTCGGACCCTCCAGGTCGATAACCCGCCGCATGTGGTCCAGCGCCCGCTGATCCTCCTGCTCGGGATTCTCGAGGCGCCGGAGGGCCCGCACGGCGGCTCCGTGAGCGATGGTGCAGCCCGATCACTCCCCGCCCCTGGAATCGGCCGACCCCTGGGAATCGGCGCTGCCACAGCCACTGGGCACCCTCTCTCACAGAGCGCAGCGCAGAGGGTGCAGGGACCAGGAGCGGGCGTCGGAGCGTCAGGTATACGCCGCCGCTGCATGTTGCGGCAGGCACGAAGCGCGACCACCTGAGAAGCCGTGCACCTGAGGTGCATGACGCGCCATTAGCCTCGACGTTTCTGATCGCCCCGTCTGTGCATCGAGTCCATGCAAGCTCGCGGAACAGGGCAGAGATCATGGCACTGTGATACGTCGGCCGCATAGCGCCCGCGGTCATCCCGCATTCGAGCGAGCCCGGGTCGCGAGAATCACTTGAGAGCGTAGTCGCGCAGGACGAACGGAGGAATTAGTTGAACAAACTCCCGTAAGAAATGGATACCCCACCACACATCTTCCGGTGAGAACCAGCCACTCCGGCGCAGGATCACCCGATCGCCGTCGATATCGATCGCCGGCGCGTTCCGGGCGAGCAGAAACTCCATCATCCGGGGGTGAAGTACTGCGTGTGCGAACCGGTCGTCGACGGTCTTGGCGTTGAAGAACCGGTCGAAGGCGGCGCTTTCGGTGCGCACCGGTTGCCAGCCAAGGATCCGATCCCAGTTGTTGATCAGTGCATCGGCCCGGGTGACGTCGAGCCGTGGCAACCGAGCCGGAAGCGTGATCCACACATAGCCGTACCGGTACCCGTCGTAATGACGGACGTCGCTGTCTTTTCCGCCGCCGGAGGGCTCGCCATATCCGGAGTAGTTGAAGGCCGTTACTGGAAACCCGAAGAAGTTGCCCTGGACGACATCGTTCGCTCGCCGGAACTTGTAGGTGGGATGCTCCCCGGCCACCATCTCAGCGATCGCCTGATCCCGGACCGAGTACGACAGACCGAGCCGCTGCGCCAACCGAGAGAACTCCTGGTTCCGATTCCGGGGACGAAGCAGCGACCGACTGACGAAGGCAGCGATGACGGCCAGTCCCAACAAGCACAGCGGACCCACGATTGCGGACATATATGGCTCCTCGACGCTTCCCGCCCTCCACAACGCTTCGGTCAAGACTAAGCATCGAAGGGGCACAGGTGTGGGCAAGGCCGCCGGCGGAAACCCCTTGCGTGGCGTCCCAGCGGCGGTAACCCGGGCCAAACTCCGCACCCAGCCAACCGCCGCGACTCCGTTGGTTGCTGCACCGCCGAGGACTCGAGCAGCGCGGCACACAGCACAGCACCGGATGCCTTATGACACCATCAACGTCCTCGCTACGCCGCAGAGCATCGGGTGTGTTTGCTGGTCCATCGCAAACCGCCAGATGAGCACGGTGTTCTTCTCAAGCCAAGAGATTCGACCCGGAACGAACCAAATGCCGGGTCGGTGCACCTGGAGCCTGCAATCGTTCAAGGAATGGTAGACCGGCTGGACAGTCGGCGAGGTTCACTCCGCCTCGCGTTCGGCGTCGTACGTCGACGCTCCGGCGGTCAGGGTCACCCAGCGGGTGGATCTGCTCGGGGCGCTGGCTGCTCTGACCCGGCGCGAACGCAATGTGGTGGTCCTGTGGTACGTCGAGAACCTCAACGAGGCCGATTCCGCGAGCCACTCGCCGTCATCGCGGATCCAGGCGTCGAGTTCGACGTTCTGGCGCTGAACCCGCTGGAACGGGACACGGCAAGAACCTGGTGGCCGAGCCAAGGTTGTGGCCGCAGATGCCGGATCGGTGACACTGGAATGCCACGGCTGCGCTTCGCGCAGCACGAGCGTCGAGTCGGGCTGAAGCCACGCGCGCTGGAGGTGAGACTCATGAGGCCGACGCGAAATTATGGCCTGGATCGAATGGTGCGGCCGACGCGCTTGGGCAGTGCTATGTTCCGGGCCCATGCGCATCTGGGGAGTGATTCTGCTGGCCGTGGGGTTGGTCGTAGCCGCGTTGGCAGGGCCGCTCCGTGACGCGACTGCTGAACAACAGACGGCGGCTACCGAACCGGGGTTCACCGATTCCTTCGACGGGGCCGTCGACCGCGATCCCACCTACGGGCTGAACGATGGCTTGGTGACCCGGCAGGCGGGCCCCCATCGCGGTATCACCTACACCCGTGTACCGGGCGTGTGGTACGCGGCTCCCGCGCCGCGGCCGTGGTACTCGCAGGTTAACCACGCCGCTCACGGCGGCCGGTTGTCGTTCTGGCTCGGCACGTCAGCGGTGCGGCTCGAAGCGCCAGTCACGGCGGCGGACGGCCTGCTGACGGCGGCCGTCAGCGCGGATCCAGTCGTTGGCGACACAACTGCCGGCAGCTGGACGTCGCTCGTGCTGTCCGCCGACAGAAGCGGCAGCGGCTACGTGACCGACAAGTCCGCAGTCTTGGCCGTCTTGGTCCGCTCCAGTGGCGGCATTCAGGTCTTCCATCGTGGCAGGCTGGTCGCGGAGCCTGCAGAACGGGCGACGCCGGACAACAATGGCTCGTTCCGGATCCGTGTAACCGCTGCTCCGGGTAGGCCAAGCGCGACGGTCCAGGTCGGCGCGGTGCTGGCCGAGATCCAGTTGGGGGAGGCGATGCCCAGCTCGACGTGGCTTCATCTGGGTGCGTACCTGGCGAACGACAAGATGGTCAGCACCTTCGACGACCTGGCCGCCTCTGCCGTGGGTGCGCCGGTCGACGCCATCGCGGCGACGCAACTGCGGTACTTCGGTTACTTCGCCGCCCGGATCACAGAGGCCGGAGGCAACCATCTGCCTGAGATCAAGGGCCGGACGAATCTCAACTGGGTCAACATCAGCGACTTCTCGAGGTACGCCCCCGAGGTGCTCGAGCAGTGCGCCCCGAACTCCTGCATTGTCTACACCGGCCACGAGTTCTTCACCGGCTGCGACCAGGCCAACAGCCCGAACTGCGATCTGTATGCGAATTACCGGGACCGCTGGCTGAGGCTGGCCAAGGTGGTCGAGCCCTACCTCAGCAAAATTGCCGGGTTCTACCTCAAGGATGAGCCGTACCACCGTGGCGCATCACCCGAGGAGGTGGCGATCTCGGCGCGCACGATCAAGGAGACGTACCCCGACAAGCCGGTGATGATGGTCGAAGCCGGACCGAAGGTCACTGACACGATGGTCGTGCCGGCCGACGTGGACTGGGTCGGCTTCGACTGGTACTGCGAGCCGATCGACCGGATCGAGCGGACGCTGCGCACGCTGGAATCGCGAACCACCGAGACTCAGCGCCTGTTCCTGCTCCCGCAGACGACGCCGCTCAAGGCGTGCGGCACCAGGCCCGGCTACCAGACCGACGCCGAGTTGACCGTGCTGCAACGTCAGTATGCGGACCTGGCGGCGCGCCATCCGCGGGTGATCGGGCTCATGGGCTTCGGGCTTTGGGTGGAGGCGACACCGGCCTCCAGCCTGCCTCTCACACTCGATGTGCATGAACGTTTCGCTGCCCGCATCCTCGTCGCCGGCGACCGCTGATACCGGCTGACAGGCACGGCTGAACCAGCACCTCTCCCGGTCCGGCGTGGAGATCGGCATTGGCGCCTGGGCTGCGGCAATGCTCTGGCTCGCCGGCTAGCGCCTGCGGTGAGGGGCGGATCTCGGCGGTCCTTTCGCAGTCGATCATCAACGCCCTCCTGTCCGTCGATGCGGGCGAAGGTGAAGCTCTGCCACCCGGTGCTCTGGCCGGGCGTAGCGGAGGGATGCCTCGGTGCCCGCACAAATCGAGACACGGCGCAGGTGAAGGATATTGATCTCGTTTCGACCTGGTTCGAAAGGATCAGCGATGGCGAACTCCGGGGTTCATGTTGGTGTCCAACCACCGTCTACATCAACTTGGAGGGGTGGGAAACCTTGAAGAAGGCAACCAGGTACGGCGGATTCTTGGCCGTTGGAGTAGTTGCTGCGGGGATGCTGTCGCCACTGCCCGCCTCTGCGGTGCAGCACAAAGCGTCGGCGGCTTGTGCGGTCTCGGTCGGCTCGGTGACGGCTGGCGGGGATCATCGGATGCAAACCTTCGCGGCGACGTCCCCGGTCACCAGAACCACCGATAAGATCGTCGGGAGGGACATCTATCCTGACGGGCAGGTCCGGCTCAGCGCGAGGATCCGCTACGGGGCGGCAGAGGTCGGCGGCGACGCGCACGAGGGCCCGGTCATCATGGGGTCGACGATGTACGACACCAGTTACCTGACGCCGGCTGGCGGTGGGGCCGTGTCGCAGAAGCAGGTCGTCCGGGTCGGGGCCGGATGGGACGTCTACCGGACACTCGACCGGTCCACATACGTCACCGCCGGGAGTCAGCGCGACACCGAGTACGCGCTGCACTTGGACGGGACGATCTACCGCCGCAGCGTCACGTACACCGACGGCAAGCCGTCCCGGCGGATCACCGGGTGGCAGTCAGGCTACAAGGGTGTGAAGGCGATGACGCTGATCAGCCAAACCTCGACGTACGACACGTTCCTGATGACACTGACCAGCGGGAAGCTCTACACCGCACGGCTGCCGCTGGCTGGTGGCCACATCATCCCGGGCGTCGTGAAGCAGGTTCGCAGCTCGACCTGGCAGGCGTTCGAGTCTTTGGTGGCCGCGCCCTGCGGCACCGGTACGCTGCTGCTCGGCATCGACAAGGACACCGGCTCCGGCTACCTGTACTCGGTTGGGCACGCCAATGGAACGGCCACAGCAATCAGAGGGCTCGGAAAGGTGCCAGGATCCTTCACCGATCCGGTCTACTTCCGGCGGACCAACTTGACGGATCCGAACATGGCGGGGGAGTGATCCCACGACCTACTCGCATTCGGCGTATCGGGCGCTGGTCTCTGCGAACGTCCGGACGAGGTCGTCGCGCAGTATGACCGCTACTGTCGTTCTCCGGTCGTCCTCCAAGTGATTGCTAGCGACAACGATCTGGCGATGCTGCAGCCTGCCGCACTGTGCTGAGACCCTCGAGGCACTGGGTCGGCTCGGCGAATTCGACTGGATGCTGGCACTCTAGGAGTCAAGCACCGACCGTGCCGTCGTCAGCTGATCGCTGGCGGCGGCATCGGTGTGTTCGGGAATGACTTGGTGGGATCACATGCGGTCGTCTTGACGTTGCCGAAGCAGCCTGTTAGGTCCTCGCACCTGCGTGCGGGTGTCCGTTGGAAGGAGGAAGACACCAGCACGTGCGAGTTCGAGCAGGGAGCCGCTTCACGCCGTTGGACGCAACTAGATCAGCCCGCGGCGCGTGGCTTCAGCACCTGCTTGAAACCGTGTTCCGACGCCAAGCGCATTGAGCAGACTGGTGACTCGGCGGCGGGCGGTTCGAATGCTGACGCCGAGTTGGCGGGCGATGGCCTCGTCCTTGAGACCTGTGTGGAGGAGTTCGAGCACCTCCAATTCCTCCTGCGACAGGCCCTCTACTGGCGATGCCTGCGCCAACAATGCGCGGATTGGTGCTCCCCTGTGCCAGTACGATTCGAAGAGGTCGATCAGTCCGTCCAGCAGGGTCGATGAGTAGACGATAAGCAGGCTGTCGGTACGGGGCCCGTCAGCGACGAGCGGCAACATCGCCACTTTCCGGTCGGCGATGATCATCTTGAACGGCAGTGTGTCCGTCACCTTCGCCTGCTCTCCCAACGCAACCAGTTGCCGGATGTACGGGAGGCGGCTTGGCGAGGTCAGCGCTGCTGTTTCATAAATCGCGCGGCATCGGACACCGCGTTCGAGCATCGGCGCCTCCGCTTCTACCTCTGGCTTCCCGCTCTCCTCATGCGCTGTCATACGGTCGAAGCCGAGTAATTCTTGTGTCGCCGTCGCCTGCAGTTCGCGGAACCGCTCAGCTGCGATCGTCGGACCGGACTGCACCTCGATCAGAGCGCTGGGATCGGCCCTAGCACTGGCAGCGCGGTATTCCATGAGTAGCGGCTGGATGGCGAGTCGGGCGTTGTCCAGCGTGTGCTGACGCTCGTTCACCAAGGCAGTGATGGCTACGTCTGGTGGGGTGACCGTGAATTCGGCGGACCCGTCGGGCAGCCGTTGCACCAGGCGCGCGGACTGCAACCGGTCAAGTGAGGCCCGGACACGAGCTGGCGAGACGCCTGCTGCGGTGGCTAGCGCGGAGATCGACGAACCGGGATGGGCCAGCAAGGCTCGGTAGACACGTTCGCTGATCCCATCGACACCGAGCGCTTCCAACACGGGCTCCCCAATCCGTCATGCGCCTGGTCGAGCTGGCCGGAAAGGGCGATCGACTCCAAGTGGACACCTCGACTATGGACAAGCAATGACCAGTCGGTTCTTCTAGAGAAGCTTATCCGCGAAGGGTCGGCCCGTCTGACTTCGGTATCCAGGCGCGGCTGCAATGTGTCCCGATGACTTCACAAGGAGCATGAGTATGCGTGTGCCAGACCGTCGTCGTCGCCGGTTCGCCATCTGCTTGGCAATCGCAGGCGTCACGATGCTCTGTGGCGCGTTGACTGGGCAGGCGGCGCCGCCGCCGTTGCCGCCAGGTCAGACGACCAACTTCGGGCCACTGCGCGTCAATGGACAGCAGACTGAGCTGACGTTGGTGACAGGCGACCGGGTGCTGGTCGGCCCGGCCAGCGGAGAGCGTCCGGCGATCAACGTGATTCCGGCCAGAGATCCGGGACGAGATGTTGTCACGTTCCATATCGAGCAGGTCGCGGGCGACATCTTCGTTCTACCCAGCGACGTCGCACCGTTGATTGGAGGCATGCTGGATCGCAGCTTGTTCAACGTCACTCGCCTGGTTGAAGAGGGTTACGACGATGCGCACGCCCCGAGCCTGCCGCTGATCGTGCAACACACGAGCACGGCTACAAGCCAGTCGTATGACTCGGTGGGACTGCAGCATGTTCGTGCTCTGCCCAGCGTGCAAGCGATGGCGGTTCGCGCGCCACGCGCCCGCGCCGAGGAGCTCGGCGCTGCACTCGACCATCCGGATCGTGGTCCGTTGGCCGGCGTTACCCGCATCTGGCTCGACCACACGGTGCACGCGACTGCGCTCGATCCGAACCTGAGCCAGATCAGCGCGCCGGAGGCCTGGAGTGCAGGTTTCGACGGCGACGGCGTCACGGTCGCGGTCTTGGATACAGGCGTAGATACCAGTCATCCGGACCTTGCCGGGAAGGTGGTCGATGAGGTCGACTTCACCGGTTCGGCTGATGCCGGTGATCGCGTAGGGCACGGAACGCACGTAGCGGCGACGGTCGCGGGCTCGGGGGTCGCGTCTGATGGGGGCCGCAAGGGGGTCGCGTTCGGCGCCGACCTGCTGAACGTCAAGGTGCTCGACGACGACGGTGTCGGCCTCGCCTCGCAGATCATCGCAGGCATGGAGTGGGCGGCCGCGCACGACGCGCGCATCGCCAGCATGAGCCTCGGCGGTGGTTTCACCGATGGCTCGGACGTGCTGAGCCAGGCTGTCGATGCGCTGACGGCCAGCAGCGGCATGTTGTTCGTCATCGCCGCAGGTAATGACGGTCCGGGGCAGAGCACAGTCACGGCGCCGGGCGCGGCCAGCGCGGCCCTCACGGTTGGTGCCGTTGATGCAAACGATGCGCTGGCCTCGTTCTCCGGGCGTGGACCCCGAACGGGCGACCTCGCCATGAAGCCGGACATTACGGCCCCCGGCGTGGGCATCATTCAGGCACGTGCTGCCGGAACGTCGCTTGGTGAGCCGCTCAATGACCTCTACACGAGGGCGTCCGGGACGTCGATGGCCACGCCGCACGTTTCCGGGGCCGCAGCGATCCTGGCCGAGCAGCATCCGGATTGGAGTGCTGCGCGAATCAAAGCGATGCTCGAGGTCACCGCGACCGTGTTGCCCGGACTGAACGTCTACCAGCAAGGCGGAGGTCGGCTCGACATCGGTAAGGCGATCTCTGCACGGATCATCACCGACATCAACAACCTGGACTTCGGCGTCTCCGATGCCGGTACGTCCGGCCTGTCGTCCAAGACCGTGACGCTGACGAACACCGGTGCGTCCAAGGCGACACTGAACATGGCGGCCGCGGTCGTTGGGCCGGACGGGGCAGCCGCACCTGCCGGTACGGTCACGGTCTCGCCTGCGCAGGTCGTCCTCGATGCTGGTGAGTCCGGCAGTGTTACGGTCACTGCCGACCCGAGAGGGCTGGCCGTCGGTGCATACAGTGGCATGCTCACCGCTACACCAGACGCTTCTGGCGTCGCCCTGCATGTGCCGATTGGTTTGGTCCGAGACACACCGCACGTCCAGCTGACAGTCCACATGCGCGACCAAGGCGCGCCCGCGACTGGATCCGTACATGTTTTCAATGTCGACGACGCGAGCCGCCTGACCGGTCCGCCTTCCACGCCAGTGAGCGGAGACGTGTCGATGCGGGTCGTACCAGGCCACTATGCAATTGCCAGCCAGATAATGCGGTTCAACGATGACGGCAGCATCGATACGAGCTCCTCAGTGTTCAACGATCAGATCGACGTAACCGAGGACACGGAGATCACGGTCGACACCACCATGGCCAGCCCGATCCAGGCCGCGGTCGCCGGACGCGTCACCAAGATTGACAACGTGGTTGCCAACTACCTCCGAACGGATGCCAAGGGCAACTGGCTGCAGTCGTTCCCGCTGGCGGCACTCAACAACCCGAACCTGCTCAAGCCGAGCCAGGTGCGGGTGGGTCAGGTGGGAACCGCCACCATCGGAACGGCCAGCACATACACCCAGATGCGATTGATCCCTGCCGATGCTCCCCACGGTGGGGTTAGCCCGTACGCCTACGATGCCGTGTTCAGGTCGCCACGTTTCCCGAACCCCGCCACCTATCGCTTGTCCTCGAGTGAAGTCGCACGGTTCGCCCGCGTCAGCGAGTGGTTCCGTGCCCTCGGCGACAGCGATCCCGGCAGGTACTTCGAGGCCCGCGCGCCCCTCCCGTCCGAAGGATTCGCACGCGTCTCGATCGCCGACGAACTACAGGTGCCGTTGAACCGGGTGGACTTCGTCGACCCCGATCCCGAGGTCAACTGGCAGCAGTACGTGGCACGGTACTCCAGCGCGAACGAGGTCGAGTACACCGAGCCCGTCGTGAGCTATCGGCCCAACGAGCACCACGCCGAAACCTGGTTCGGTGCGCCACTACGCCCGGCGGGACTAGCCGCGCGCAGCGCCGACGTCATGCTGGTTGAGGCCGGCGGACCGTGGCTGCAACTCGACCCACCGAGCGAACGGATCGGCGACCTGATTGACTCAGAGAACCGACACCAACGACAAGCGCTCGTCTCGTCGGCGCAGGACCTGCGTCTGTATCGGAACGGACAGCTCCTGGCGAGCGATCCCGACGGGACGCAGCCGCTCATCCTGGTACCGGTCGACCCGGCGCCAGCGCGGTATCGGATCGAACGCACGATCGGCCCGATTGCGCAACTCCCGCTGTCGGCCAGCAGCCGAACAGTGTGGGAACTCACCTCGTCCGCACCGGTCAGCGCACCCGTCGACGTCCTGCCACTGCTGCAGGTGGAGTACTCGATCCCACTCGACATCAGCAACCGGGCAGCGGCCCGACTACCCCTCACCATCGGCCTGCGCGTCCGCCAGACGGTCGGAGCAGCCGCCAGCCCGGTGCGAACGGTGAAGGCGTGGGTATCCGCTGACGACGGCGCGGGCTGGACCTCGATCCCCACACACGAAGCCGACGGGCGGTTCAGCGCGCTCGTTCCACCGGGTGCACTGCCGTGGGGGGCGAAAATCTCATTGCGCGTCAGCGCCTCCGACGCGGCCGGCAACACTGTCGAGCAGACCATCATCCGAGCGTTCGCCGTGCGCGGTCGTGGTTAGGCCGCAGACGGCCGCGAGAGATGGCTCAATCGACTCCCGAGTCGCGACCGATAAGTGCCTATCCGGATGCTGAGGCACACGACATTGCCCGTGCGGTGGCGCGGACCGATTGCGTGAGCGGATATGAGCGGCGCCAACGTGGCTCTCAGCGGCCTCTCGCCGTTGGTGGTGAGCCTGTGTGACAGGTGAAGCCGGGAACATCGGAACGTACGCCATGAACTGAACCGGCGCCCCAAGCCACCAGGACTCAGATCGACCGTTTCGGTGGACCTGCGGTACTCCGGCTCACCGGCGCGCGTGCCGTACGTTTCCGTTCCGATGTCCTCCTGGGCCGAGCCCAGGGGACTTGCGGGCGCGACCATGTTCGCATAATGTGTAACAGATCTGATTACATACACCCGGAGAGATGGTCTTGGCGGCATTTCGCCGGCTGGGCGACCGTCCATGGAGTCGGACAAAGAATGATCGATCCACCCAGCGTCATCGACGGTTTCCACCAACGGACCTCCGGATTCGGCTGCGTCATTGGAGATAGGTCGATTTGCCGGCTGCCGATTGAGTGCGCCGTTCTCCGACGGCCAGCGCTGGTACCACGGCAGGTCTTCGACTCGCCGCAACCGTCAAAGGTCAATCGGCCGGGGAAGAGATGCGGGGCCCCAACTGGTTTCACCGGATCTGCGATCGGGGCGCAACTCCTCAGCGAAGCGATCTGGACTCTCCCCTTGGTCGATACAGGATCAGTCATCTGCGACTCCAGTTGCAGGACGAGGTCGGATGGTGGGTCTGCTTTGGTGCAGTCGGCTTGTGCGTGGTCGTCCGCGCTGAAGGCCGGTGCCCTCGAGCCACGGTGTTCTGCTCGCCCATGCACGCGACGCAAGGGTGGATCGGAGGTGGCACTCGGAAGCGCCGCTGACGGCGTCGGTGGAAGTGCGTCAGCACCAACGGCGGGCTGCGCTGCAACGATGGAAGGATGAGATGCTGCGAATCTACTTCGACCCCGAAGATCTGGCCCAGACGACGTTACTGGCCGAGCCGGCTCCTCTCTGGGAGGCTCTGCTCAGCCTGCACATGTTGCAGGTCGGGGACGGGCCGGTCCCCTTCGGCGCTTGGCGCACGCGGCAACGGCGCTGGCTGAACCGTGAGATCGTCGGACCGCTGGCAGTGCTGGCTCCGCCAGCCGGGTACTCACCCGACTTCCTCACTCCCTCCGTAGGCCCCGCCTCGTTCGATGAGGCGGTGGAAGTGATGCTGTCGACGCCCGGGAGGCGGGTGCGCACCGACCTCGCGAGGCTCGCTCCGCGAAGTGGTGCGGGCTGGGTTCGGCAACTGGCCCAACCGCGGGCCGAGGCGATGCACCAACTCGGCCAGTCGCTGCGGATCTACCACCGGTCCGCATTGGAGCCGTATTGGCCGTCGATCAGGGCGGCTGTGCATGCCGACTACGTGGAGCGGCGCGATCAGCTCGCCGCCGGCGGTGTCGGCGCGCTGCTGGAAGGCGTTCACCCGAGGGCCCGCTGGCGGGACGGAGTGCTCGAGATCGCGGCGTTCCAAGACGAGGAGTTGTGGCTCAACGGTCGCGGACTGCAGTTGCAGCCGTCGTACTTCTGCTGGCAGCAACCGATCAAGCTGCTCGACCCGGACCTGCCACCGGTGCTCGTATTCCCGATCCGAGGAGCCACCGGTCTGCTGAGAGCGACCCAGGGACCAGCGGATTCCGTGGCGAGCCTCGTCGCACTGCTGGGCAGGACGCGGGCGATGGTCCTCGTTCAGACCGTGACCGAGGTGACGACCACAAAGATCGCGGGCGCCTGCGATATCTCGCTCGCCACCGCCAGCCATCAGACCAGAGTGCTGCGGGAGGCCGGCCTGATCCTGTCCCGCCGGCGTGGAAAGTCGGTGGTGCACACAATTTCGGCATTGGGGTACGCCGTGCTCGAAGGCCACCCCTGGTCGGGCAACGCCGGCGGTATTGGTTCCGGATTATCGTGTCCTGGCCCCGGTCGCAGTCTTGATTGAGGAGACTCGCAACCGGATCGGCACGCCGCACTATTATCCCAGCCAGGCCAGGTCCATAGTCACCGTCTGACCCGTCGATTGGGCGTGCCGTTGCGTAGACCGCCAGCAACGTCGGGACGGTACCGAAGCGGCATGTCTTGCTCATCCTCTCTCTTCGCGGTTGAGTTGCCGAGGCTCTCGGGGAGTGTGGATGGGTGCTTGCGCGTTACCAAGCGGTGTGTCGCTCAACAGGCAGGCCCTCCAGGTCGCGGGAATCACGTCCTAGATCTCCACCTTCAGTCTCGTGACGACTGCATGACCCATGTGATCCGCCTTGCGTTGCATATGTAAGCGGTATGGTTACATACTAGTTCGATGTTGCCCGTCAGCGTCCTCGGGGTCGAGACCCACCTGGCCGCCAGGCCGAGTATCCGTGCCAACGCGCTGATCGTTGATGGCCATGTGCCGCGAGCGCGCCGCCAGCCGTACAGATCTGCGCAAATGGAGTTGCACTATGCTGCCGTTTTCCTCGGGCCCCTCAGGATCTTCCGGCTGGGCGAGTTTTTTCCGACACCCGCTGTCCGCGGATGATGGTGGGCATGAGTACGCCGGCCCGAATCGGAGCGGCGACCTCTCGGAGCCATGGCACTGAGAAGCAGTGGATGCCGTAATTGGTGGCTCGGCTGACAGTTCGGTACGGCGCGCGTGGTGGTGGGGCGCCAGAGGCTACTGCGGATCTGCTCGTCCCGGTAACCACCCAAGTCCTCGGAGTGGCTGGCCTCCTGGTCCGGTCAAAGGCGCTCCTCGGCAGAACATCGCGCCATACCTGGAGGCTCTGCTACGTCGCAGCCAGCATCTAAGCGGGAAGGCCCGCCCGTGCAGATGTTGGCTTCGAACCGGCCGTTCTTCGCAATGGCGGCCGGTCTGGCTACGAGTCGCATGTGCACTGCCCTTGCCACGTCCGGCGGCAACAGCGTGTCGAGTGCTGACGGTGTTGATCGGATCCAACCCAGTGACGTACCCCTGCACGTCCAACCACAATCTGCGTATCGAGGAGCGAGTATGAATGGATCATGGCAGTACCGGGCCTTGGGAAGAACCGGGATGACCGTGTCCCCCTATGCGCTGGGCACGATGATGTTCGGCGCAGTCGGCAACCCCGACCACGACGAATGCGTCCGCATCGTCCACGCCGCGCTCGACCACGGCATCAATTTCGTGGACACCGCTGACATGTACTCCACCGGGGAGTCCGAGATCATCGTCGGCAAAGCACTTCAAGGCAGGCGCGACGACATCATCCTTGCCACCAAAGGACACTTCGCTCTCGGCGAGGAGGGCCCCAATCGCAGTGGGAACTCCCGCCGCTACCTGACCCAAGCGGTCGAGGCGAGCCTCGACAGGATCGGCACGGATTACATCGATCTCTACCAAGTACACCGGCCCGACTGGACCACGGACATCGAGGAGACCCTCGGCGTACTCTCCGACCTGGTACGGGCCGGAAAGATTCGCGCATTCGGAATGTCGAGCTATCCCGCTCACGAGATCGTCGAGCTGCACCGGGTCGCCGAGCTGCGGGGACTGATGCGACCGCGGACGGAGCAGCCGCCGTACAACCTGCTCGCCCGAGGTATCGAACGCGACCTGCTCGCGGTCACCAAGCGCTGGGGAATGGGCGTGCTGACCTGGAGTCCGCTGGCGTTCGGGTTCCTGACCGGGAAGCACCGCAAGGGCGTTCAGCCACCCACGGACGGGCGGGTCGCGCTGCGGCCCCAGTGGTTCGACCCGGAGGACCCCGTGGCCGCCCGCAAGTTCGATGTCGTCGAGGACCTCGCGCAGCTCGCGGACGACCTGGGCTGCACCCTGCCCGAGCTCGCCATGGCGTTCCCGCTGGTCCACCCGGCAGTGACCTCCGTGATCATCGGACCGCGCACCCTGCAGCAGCTCGAGTCATCCCTGGCCGGCGCCGCACTCGAGCTCGACGACGCCGCGCTGGACCGAATCGACGAGATCGTCCCGCCTGGCACCAACATCTACGAGCCCAACGCCCCCTTCGACGCGCCCTGGCTCGCTGAACCGGAGACTCTCAGGAGATCGATCACCGAGCGAACAGCCGCATCCTGATCCATCGACGCCAGTGACTCACCTGCCTCGCTGTAGCATCGGCCGGTCCAATTCTGGTTGGGGGCTGGGCAGCTAGCAGAGGATGCCGCGCGCAGCTCGCCGACAATCCCGTGCCGTACAGCTCGCCTGCGTAACCTGTCGCGAACTCTGAGGTGCGCTAGATGGTCCGGGTCCTGGCCAACGCCAGATGCCTCACCCTCGCAGTGACGGGGCGCGCGGGACTCTGATCGCCCGCTCCCGTATCTCGGTGACTAATGGCGAGCTGGACTTGAGCGCGGGGCGGTGCCGGCTGGTCAGGCGGTGATCACGTCAAAGTCCAGTGCTGTGTTGTGTCGGGCGTTGCCGAGCGCGTACGGGCGGCTGGGGTTTGACGCGGTCGGTGACGAGTCGTTCAAACAGTTCGTGCTGGCCCGGATCGTGGAGCCGACCAGCAAGGCTGAGTCGCTGCGTGTGCTGGACGAGATCGGTGTCGCGCCCCCTCACCGACATCGCACGCGAAATCATCACCGCAACCACCCAGCGACCGACACACTAAACCGGCACGACTCAGGTGCAGGGCGGCCTCCACAACAGGCGCACCATGTTGCCAGCCCGTGTCGAACAACGCGACGCTGTCTGGTCTCAGCCAGAGGTAGCTGTTGAGAAGGTGCGCCTCACCGTCAGGGATGCGCAGGCGCTAGCGGCTTGGAGCGATCTCGAAAAGGTCGGGCTGTGCAGTCATGGTGCTCCTGATCGCGAAAAGGTAAGTAAACCGCATGGTGCGGATCAGGTGGGATCTGCGCTACGTGCCCAGGGGAGCGCCCGCTGGCCACCGGTGGCGAGTGCGCCATGTGAAGCCGAGGATGAGACCGCCGAGTAGGAAATACGGTTCGATGGCAACGAGGAGCAGGCTTGAATGGTCGCCCTCGCCGCGCAGAACATCGAAAAGCATGAGGCACACGCCGACACCGCCGCGGGCTACCAACAGAACAGCTACCGTGACGAGCGCCCAGTTGAGTCTGCTGCGCGCGCCGATCGTGTCAGCCCTCCGTTCCGGACGAGTCCGCCACAGCCAGACCGCCAGTGCCGCACTGGCCAGGGCGACCCCGAGGTTGTACGCGGCGAACCAGGGCGTCTCGAGCGCAGCGTCAGCGGCTGAGGTTGAAGCGCCGAGTCCGGAGCGGCCGCCGACTGCCCACCACCAGTGCAGTGCTGAGAACAACCCGGCCCACACGATCGCCGCGGGCGTCCACTTTCCGGTCAAGATGTGACCGCGATCAATGCGCGGACGAGCGATGCGACCTCAGGTGATGTGAGGTGGTATTGGACCGTACGGCCGACCTTTTCTGCCGTGACAAGGCCGGACGTGCGCAGCACGGCGAGGTGGTTGGAGATGTTCGGCTGGCTGGTACCGGTATGACGGACCAGCGTCCCCACGGTCGATGGTCCCTCGAGAAGTGCGACGAGAACGGTGAGTCGGTTCTCGCAGCTCAGGGCGCGGCCCACCTCAAGCATGGCGGCCGGGTCTGCAGTTCGCGAGGACTCATACATCACTGGATCATGATACCTGGGCGACACATCAGAAACCAGTGATCGATTGGTTCGGTGACGTCAACTCAGACCCAGTGGACAGCCTCGTCGGCAACTCGCCGCCCATTATTTAGGCTGGCACCACTTGGTCGGCGGTGGCTCCTGTCTCCTGAAACGAAAGGCCTGCCCGATCAGTGCGCACCCCAGCGGACGAACCGCCAGAGGTACGATGCGTGCTGGCGGTGGCCTGCGACCATCACCTGACCTTCCCGGCCGGGAAACACCGGGACAAGCCCCCCTGGTCCCGCCGACTGTCATCACGAGCGTGGAACCGGCTCAGCCCAGGCATTGGCGTGAAAGGTCACCGCTGGTACGACTGAGCGCTGATCGACATCACCGACTCTCGAGATTCTCGGCGATTACACCTTGCTGGTACGCCACTCGACCAGCACTGGTGAGCTCTCCTTCTACCGCTGCCACACGCTCACCCCGATGCCGCGGGCGACCCTCGTCGCCGTAGCGGGCGCACATGGACGATCGAGGAGTCTTCCAAGCAGGCAAGGGATTCACCGGCACCTGTTCACCCGACTGCTCCACCACGCCGACCAGCGCGCGTTGGACACCTACTGCACTGGTCCAGGTGGGACGCCGCCACCCGGCCCGCGCACGCGACTGCCGCCACCATCGTCAAGCAGCCCAGCTCACTGATCACGAACTACTGCTGGAGTATTAACCGCGGCTAACCGGGAGCATCAGAATCCCCAACACCATCAAGCGCCGATGCGACATAGGCTTCCTGCATGTTTCGAGGAAGGTGATAAGCGTGCCGCCATTGCACATTTTCGGTCGAATTGGTCAGCCGGTGTTTCGATCGCTCATCTTGTCCATCGCCGATAACCGGCGAATCCGTGCAATCGCGGATAGGCGCGGACTGGAGGCGGGAGCCGACCGTTTCGTCGCGGGCGAATCCCTCGATGAATGTATTCCGGTCTTGCAGCAGCTCGGGTCTGACGGTATGCGTACCTACGTGATTGCCTTGGGTGAAGCTGTTCACACCAAGGAGGGAGCTGCCGAAGCAGCAAGGATCTATGAAGAGCTTATTCCCGCGATCGCTGCTGAGGGACTGAACACCACCTTCTCTATCAAGCTGACGCATCTGGGACTTGAGGTCGACCGAGAGCTGGCGCTTCGGCACGCCCGGCGGATCATTTCGCTGGCCGCGACGCATTCCGCGTTCGCTCGCTTGGACATGGAGCATTCTGCTGTCGTCGATGACACTCTTGCTATCTACCGTGCATTGCGCAGTGAGGGCCTCGAGAACACTGGAGTAGTACTCCAGGCTTATCTACACCGCACCATGGATGACCTGATCAACCTGCTGCCTCTCGAACCGAACGTGCGGGTCGTCAAAGGTGCGTACCTGGAGCCGGCGACGGCTGCTCTGCAACGCAAGGACCATGTCGACGTCGCGTACGACCAGTTGGCCCGGACCGCGCTCACCTATGCCAAGTTCACCGCGGTCGCCACGCACGACCAGCGAGCGATCCGCGTCGCGGCCGATGTCGCGCTCGAGCAGAGTTCGGAGTTCGAGTTCCAAATGCTCTACGGCGTTCGCTATGCACTGGCCCAACAGCTCGTCGCCGCCGGTCAGCCGGTGCGGATCTGCGTGCCCTTCGGGCAGGATTGGTTCGTCTACTTCGCCAGAAGGCTGGCCGAACGACCGGCTAATGCTCTCTTCCTGCTCCGCAATCTCGGGAGGCGGTAGCCGTGGTCTATCTGAACTTTGCTGAGGCCGCGGAAGCCAGTCGCAGCCGACCGGAGAGGTTGCGCGCAGAGCTGCCGAATGGTGCCACCGCTCTCGCAGGCTCGGTGGCGAACGTGCGATGGTTGACGGCGCTTGCAGGCGTACCGCACGTGTACTACAACCGCGGTGGGTTGGCCGCGCTGGTCGGCTCGGTCGGAGCTTGCCATGTAGTGGCGCCGGCCTCCGAGCTCGGGTGGATCTGCGAGGTCTACGAGAGCAAGCTGGTGCATGCTCACGGACACTTCGTCTATCGCGGTGACGAGCTCTCGATCGGCGCAGGCAGGACGTCCGGGAACACTCCCGCAGAGGCCGTCGTCGAAGCATTGAACGGTCTCCCTGACAGCCAACTGATTGTCCACGACGGTCATGTCGCACCCGAGGTTCTGGATGCCCTCGCTGATGCCCGGCCCGATCTGGTTCTGGTGGCGGATCCGGAGCTCTTCAGCAAGGCACGCAGTGTCAAGGATAGATACGAGCTGGATCGCCTGCGACGAGCGAACCTGGCCGCGGAGGCCGGGATCACAGCAGCTCTCGACCAGGCTCGGCCTGGCATCACCGAGCGCGAGATGCTGCGGGCGGTTCGCCGGGTCATGGTTGACCATGACGCGCATCCGCTGCTCAGCGCTCTGGGGTTCTCGGAGCGGGGAGCGTTGGTCGACATGCCGGTCTCGGATCGTGCACTGCGCCGAGGCGATGTCATCCGCTTCGACATCGGTTGCACGGTTGAGGGGTATCACTCCGATCTATCCAGAACCGCGGTGTTCGGATCCGTCGACAGCGAGCTGCGGGACCTGCAC
>NZ_BAAAOS010000009.1:0-18483 GCF_039530625.1 Kribbella sancticallisti
AGTGCCCCCACCGGAGTTGCCCAGGATGCCGGCCCAACCCGGCCCAACCCGGCCCAACCCTGGCACTTCACCACCAGCGACGCCCGCGCCCGCCTTCGCCACCCCTACCCCGAATGTTAGAAGCGACGGTCTACTAGTTGCTGGTGTGGCGTTGGAGGCGCCAGACCGACGGGACCGCGAGAGTCACCAGCACGATCAGGATGTGGAGTGCGGCGCCGTACAACTCGACGGCCTTGGCGCTGACGACGGCGGCGATGTAGCCGACCGAGAGTTGGCCGATCGGGTTGGCGATGAACGAGCCGAGCATGTCGTACGACGACACCCGGGAGAGCTTGTCGATCGGGATGTGCTGGCCGAGTGCGGTCTCCCAGCCGATGCCGAACATCTCGAAGCCGATGCCGAGCAGGAACGCCACCGCGACCACCGCCCAGGTGTACGGCGCCAGGGCCAGGGACAGGTACACCGGCGCCGAGGCGAGCATCCCGATCATCCCGATCCGGATCGGGTAGCGGGGCTTCACCCGGATCATCAAGATGCCACCGGAAATCATTCCGGTGCCGAAGGCGGCGCTGACGAATCCCCAGCCGACCCGGCCGAAGGTGTCGTCGGCGATCACCGGGCCGAGCGTCAGGTAGCAGGCGGTGAAGATCATGTTGGAGACCATGAAGGACACCACGACCACCCACACCCACTGGCGCGAGATGAACTCGGTCCAGCCGACGCGCAGGTCCTGCAGCATCGAGTTCCGCGACCGCTCGGTCGGCGGCAGCGTCAGTCTCGACAGCAGGACCGCCGCCGCGAGGAACGTCACCGCGTCGACGACGAGTCCCCAGCCGGGGCCGGTGAAACCGACGATCACGCCCGCGACCGCCCCGCCGCCGATCAGCGCGACCGACCGCGCGAACCCGGACACCGCGTTCGCCTGCGGCAGTTCGTCGCGGTCCACGATCGACGGCAGGATGCCGATCATGGCCGGCATCACGAACGCGGCGGCGATGCCGTTCACCGCCTCGATCGCGGCGAGTTGCCAGATCTGTGCGTGCCCGGACAGCACCAGGCCGGCCGCGAGAGCCTGGGTGAGTCCGCAGACGCTGTTCGCGACGATCAGCACCAGGTTGCGCGGCAGCCGGTCGGAGATGACGCCGCCGATCAGCAGGAACACGACGTTCGGGATGCTCCGGGCCGCCAGCACGATGCCGACGGCGCTCGCCTTGTCGGACACGTCGAGGACGGCGAAGACCAGCGCGATCGGAGCGATCGAGGAGCCCAGCAGGGAGACGAACCGGGCGGAGATGAAGATGCGGACGTCGCGGTGACGCAGTACTGCGAGGTCCTCGCGCCAGCTCACGCGGTGACCGGGCGTGACGAATCGGAGCCGCGGCTCCAGCGGGCGGAAGTGGCGACGGTCACCTTCCGCATTCTGCCAGACCTGCCGTTCACGGCCGGTTTTCGCTACCTTTGGGTATTGGGCTCCGTCGATCACCAGGAGGCTTCGTGAAGATCAGCGACGTATTGCGCGGTAAAGGCAACCAGGTCGTCACCATCTCCCCAGAGGCCACCGTCACCGAGCTACTGGCGCTGCTGGCCGAGCACAACGTCGGCGCGCTCGTGGTGAGCCCCGACGGCACCGCCGTCGCCGGCATCGTCTCCGAGCGCGACGTGGTCCGGCTGATGCACGGTACGCCGGACGCGGGCGACGTGCGGGTCAACGCCATCATGACGCCGGAAGTCCACACCTGCGGACCCGACGACCACATCGACAACCTGATGCGGCTGATGACGGACCAGCGGATCCGGCACGTCCCGGTCGTCGTGGACGGCGCGCTGGCCGGCATCGTCAGCATCGGCGACGTGGTCAAGACCCGGATCGGCGAGCTGGAGTTCGAGCGCGAGCAACTGTCCAACTACATCTCGGGCTGACGCCCAAACAGTCGTTTGCTCCTTGACGGGTCTACATTCCGTCCATGGAGCCGACACCACCGCCGACCGGACCGGTCGGATCACCCGGGCCGGGCAACGCAGGCCCGGGTCCGTCGCCTGCGCAGGGATCTCAGGCCTACCCGTACCCCGGACAGCCCCCGTACCCACCAGCCCAAGGCGGTCCGCCGCCCGGTGGTCAGCCGCCGGGTGGCTATCCGCCGGGTGGTCAGCCGCCGGGTGGTCAGCCGCCCGGTGGTTATCCGCCGGGTCAGGGCTTCCAGCCGTACCCCGGCGGGAACCAGCCACCGCGCCGCAAGACGAGCATGCTCGCCATTCTCGCGTTCATCTTCGGGCTGATCGCGTTCGTCCCCGTCGCGGTGGTGCTCGGCATCATCGCCCTGGTCAAGATCCCCAAGAACGGCGAGAAGGGCCAGGCTCTGGCGGTCGCCGGGATCGTGCTGTCGGGTCTGTGGCTCGCGGGCATCGTCGGCGCGGCCGCCCTCAGCGAAGGCGGTGAGCCCGACCGGGACGCGACCGGTCAGGTGACCACGACCCAGAACGTCCAGTCGAACAAGTTGCGGGTCGGCGACTGCGTCACCGAGATCAAGGAGGGCGAGTTCATCGACAACATGAAGATCCAGCCGTGCAACCAGCCCAACGGCGGCAAGGTCTTCGCGGTGTTCGACCTCCCGGCCGGCAAGTGGCCGGGGCTCGACTCGGTCAAGGCCTCGGCCGAGAAGGGCTGCACCGATCGCTACAAGGCGTCCAAGCAGCAGGCCGAGACACCGTCGGACATCTGGTTCCTGCACCCCACCGAGAACAGTTGGGCGCTGGGCGACCACAACACCACCTGCTTGATCGCACCGAAGTAGACCGCGGACAGACTTGGAACAGACTTCGGGCCCGGCGCGCGTCGCGCCGGGCCCGAAGCTTGCCCTACTCAGTACCGGGTGACGGCGGCGTAGGCATCGACGATGCCGTTGCCGTAGAACCCGTTGAACTCCCGACCGCCCTCACAGAGCGCGTCGAACTCCGGCTCGCGGCCCTCGTTCGCGTAGCTGACCAGCCGCGGCGTCGGGCAGGCCCGCGCCTGGGCGCTGTCCAGCAGGACCTTCCGCACCTTGTTCGGCGACATCCCGAACGAGTTCTTGCTGCCCTTGCCGTACTCGCTGACGATCAACGCCGCGACACCGGCCGCGTGCGGCGACGCCATCGACGTACCCTGCAGCCAGTTGTAGTAGCCACACTGCGTGTACTCCGTGGCCCCGGCAGGACAGTCCTTCTGTACTCCGGCCGCCACGCCGGCCGGGGTGATGTTCCCGGCCGCGTCGACCAGACCGCCGACCTGCAACGTGTTCACCGGGTAGGTGGACAGGATCAGGTTCTCGTTCGTCCGGAACTGCGGCGTACCGAAGTAGTCGCGGAACCAGCCACCCGGTGCCGACACCTCGGTCTGCTCGAGCCCGTAGTTGGAGTAGTCCGCCTTCTTGCCCGACGGGCCGAGCGCGGACACGCCGATCACGTGCGGGCCCTCGACCGGCAGGTCCAGGCAGGTCGCGTTGTCGATCGGCCGGTCGTACGGCGGTACGTCGCCGAAGTCCGGGCTGGACGTGTCGGTCCGCGGCTTGCCCAGGTCCTCGTGGTTGTTGCCGAGCGAACCGACCAGCGTGACGCCCCTGTCGTGCGCGTAGTTCAGGGCACGGCGCATGGCCTTGATCGTGGCGCGCTGCTCGGCCTGGGCCTCAGGGCTGTCGACCGGGTTGTTGATGCAGTTGTAGAGCCACGGGTCGACGTAGAAGGACATGTTCACCACGTCCAGGCCGACGTCACCGGCGTACGCGAGAGCCTCCAGCACCGGGCCGAGGAAGACGTAGCCGCTGTCCTGGCCGCCGCGGATCTCCACCAGCGTCACGTTCGGGGCGACGCCGGAGACGCCGATCCCGTTGGCCGCGGCGCCGATGGTACCGGCGACGTGGGTGCCGTGACCGCTGTCGTCCCAGCCGACCGGGTCGACGCAACCGCGGAACTCACACGGCCCGTCCACCTCGGGCAGGTCCGGGGCGAAGTTGCGGGACAGCTTCCAGTCGAAGTTCGGCGCGATGTCGGGGTTGCGCGCGTCGACGCCGGAGTCGAGGATGCCGACCTTGACCGCCTTCTTGCCCGGCTGGACCTCACGGGCCAGGTCGGAGCGGACCATCCGCAGGCCCCACAGCTTCGGGTCCAGCGGGTCGAGCTTGCTGTTGGCAACAGCCTTGGACGTGCCGGCCTTGCCCTTGGCCGCGCCGAGGTTCTCCTGCTCGACCACCTTCGGCTGGACCTGCGGCAGCTTGCCGATCGGGCGGCTGCGGGCCGCACCCTCGACGGCCGACGACGCCGACACCCGGGTGACGAAGCCGGAAGCGGCCGCCTTCACGGTCATCGTGCCCAGGTTGGTGTTCTCCTTGACCACAGTGCCGCCGGCGGCCTTGACCGCGGCCAGCGCCCGGTCGTGCGCGCCGGGCGCGACCAGCACCAGGTACTCCGTGTTGCCCCCGGCCACCGTCGTTCCAGCGCCGGCTGTGGCCGGAACTGCCAGTGCTCCGGCCAGCAGCGCTATTGCGCCAGTGGCCGCGTACAACGATCTGCGGACGTCTCTCACGAGCCGATCCCCTCCCAGAAGTGAGTCTGACCCGGTGACAGTAAGTCAGCCGGGCCCGGTCCACCAGCCTTCAGGGACATTGCCGACGTTGTCAGGATTCGCAATCAAACAGCTGAACGCGGTAACGGCGGGCGTCAGTAGGACCTGTTCAGCGCGACCACGAAGACGACCATCGCGATCGCGAACAGGATGCCGAGGCCGAGCAGGATGGTGCCGATGATGCCGGTGATCTGGCCCGCCTGGGCCATGCCGCGATTCCGGTAGACGCCGGGGGCGGCATCGATCTCGGTCAGCGCCTTGTTGCCCTGCCACCAGGCGAACGGCGAGACGATCAGGAGCCCGGCGGCGAGTCCGACGACGCCGAGCACGAGTGCCAGGGTCGCGGTGGAGTTGTCCCGGGCGATCCCGTACGCCGGCTGCTGGTACGCATACCCCGGCTGCAACGGATACCGCGTCGGCTCCGGCCCTCCGCCGTACTGCGAGTACCCCGGCTGCTGCGAATAGCCCGGCTCCTGCGAGTAGCCCGGCTGCTGCGAGTACCCCGGGTCCTGTGGCCGCCCGCCGTACTGCGGGTAACCCGGCTCTCCCGGCCGGCCTGTGGCGTCCTGGGGTCGCTCGTCGAACGACATCTGTTTCTGCTCCTCTGCTCAGGGGCGAAGGCATTCACCCCTGAACAGAGGATGTCAGTTCGTCAGCTCAGCTCGGTGATGTCCGCGATGCCCAGGTCGGCGAGTTGGCCGCGGACCTCCTTGGCCTCACCGACGACGACCACCAGCAGCCCGTTCGCTCCGACGTACCGGCGGTAGGCCTCGGTGGCGATCTCCGCGGTGGTGGCGGCGATCTGGGCGAGGTAGGTGTCGGCGAAGTCGAGCGGCACGCCCGCGGCGATGTTGCTGCCGACCTGCTGCGCGATGGAGTCGGCCTGCTCGTACCGCAGCGGCGCAGTACGGATCAGGCTGTCCTGCGCCTCCTGCACCTCGCGCTCGGTGAGACCGTCGCGGGCCTCGCGAAGGATTCGCAGCGCGTCACCGATCGCCGCACCGGTGACCTCGGTCCGGACCGCGCCGCCGAGGCTGAAGGTGCCGCCCTTACGGGGCGCGGTGAAGCTGGTGCGGGTGCCGTAGGTGTAGCCCTTCTCCTCCCGCAGCACGGTGTCGACGCGGGACGTGATGGTGCCGCCGACGACGTGGTTCGCGACCGCGGCCGATCCCCAGATGTCCTCGCGGCGGTCCGGACCAGGGCAGCCGATCAGCAGCTGGCTCTGTACCGAACCCGGACGATCCACCAGGACCAGCCGGTCGCCGGTGACGTACAGCGGCTCCGGCGTCTCCATCACCGGACCTGTCGACGCGTTCCAGTCACCGAACGCGTCGTCGATCACCGCGGCCACGTCGACGCCGGTGGCGTCACCCGCGAACAGGATCTGCGCCCGGCTCGGGCCGATGTTCTCCCGGTAGAACTCCGCGACCTCGACGTTGGTGAGCCGCCGGATCGTGTCCTTCGTCCCCGCGGTCGGGCGGGAGCGGCGGGACGACTTGTCGAACAGGTGCGCGGAGAACGCCTCGCGGGCCCGGTAGCCCGCGTTCGCGCGCTCCTGGTTGATCTCGCCCAGCCGGATCGTCACGTGCCGCCCGACGTCGGACTGGTTGAAGGCCGGCCGGGTGACCGCCTCGGCGAGCAGCTTCACCGCCGGAGCCAGCTGCGACGTCGGCACCGAGATCTCGACGTGCAACGCGTCCGAACTGACATCCACCCCGTACGCCGCGCCGTGGCGCTCCAGGGCGGCGGCGAACTCGTTGGCGGACTTCAGCTCGGTCCCCTCGTCGAGGGTGCGGGACATGATCGTCGCGACCCCCTCGAGCTCGCGGGGCTCCACGGCGAGCGGCATCGCCACGGTGACCCGCACGGTGGCGACGTACTGCCCCGGCCGGTCGAACACGTGGACCGGAGTACCGGAGCGGGTCGCGGTACTGGTCGCCTCCGGGAACCTCCACGGCCGCGGCGGCGCGACAGCGGGTGGTGTGGTCAAGGCCTGGCTACTCATTCCTGCTCCCCTGCATCGTCGCTCGCCTGTCCCGCGTCCCGCGCCGCCGCCTCAGCCGACCTCGCGCCGGCCGTCGCCGCGCCGACCGTCGCCGCGTCAGCGGTCGCCACGTCAGCGGTCGCCGCGTCAGCGGTCGCCGCGTCAGCCGGCGGCTCCTCGGCCGGGCGGCGGTAGGTCACCTGCGCGCGCTTCTCGGCGCGGATCCACTCCGCCGCGATCTCCTGCACCTGCTCCGCGGTGACCGCGCGGATCTCGTCGATCCGGGTGTTGATCCGGTTCGCATCGCCGAACAGCAACGCGTGGTGCGAGATCTCGTCGGCGCGTCCCGCGCAGGTCGCCAACTGCTCCAGCCAGTCCCGCTCAGCCTGTGCCTGCACCGTCGCCAACTCGTCGGCCGTGATGCCTTCCGCGGCGAGCTTCTCGACCTCCTCGATCAGCGCGTCCTCGACCTTCTGCAGGTCGACACCATCCGAGGCGATACCCGTCAAAGTGCCGAAGGAGACACCGCCGATCAACGGCAGCGCACCACCCGACACCGACTGCGCGATCTGCTCGTCCCGCACCAGCCGCCGGTTGAGCCGGCCGCTCTGACCACCCGCCAGTACGTCGAGCGCCAGCGCCGCGGCATCCAATTCCGGCGTACCGTCCACCGGCAGCCGGAACATCATCGTGATCAGGTCCGACGGGACGTCCTCGACCACGTCGTCGCGGAAGACCCCGCCGAGCGGGCCGATCGTGCCGTCCGGCGCCTTGGGCGGCTGCGGGATGGCCGGCAGGTGCCCGAAGTACCGCTTGGCCGCGTCGAACGCGTCCTCCTCGGCGACGTCGCCGACGATGGTGAGGACGGCGTTGTTCGGGCCGTAGTACTTGCGGAAGAAGGCGTGCACGTCCTCCACCGCGGCCGCGTCCAGGTCGGCCATCGACCCGATCGTCATGTGCGCGTACGGGTGGTCGGCGGGGAACGCGAGCCGCACCAGCCGCTCGTACGAATCGCCGTACGGCCGGTTGTCGTAGCTCTGCCGCTTCTCCTCTTTGACCACGTCGCGCTGGTTGTCCAGGTTGTCCTGGTTGACCGCGTCGAGCAGGTACCCCATCCGGTCCGCCTCGAGCCAGAGCGCCAGATCGAGGCCACCACTGGGCAACGACTCGAAGTAGTTCGTCCGGTCGAAGAACGTGCTCGCGTTGAGGCTGGCCCCCGCGCTCTCCAGCAGGCTGAAGTGCTGCCCGGACTGCACATTGCGCGACCCCTGGAACATCAGGTGCTCGAAGAGGTGCGCGAACCCGGTCAACCCCGGTGGTTCGTGACGCGACCCCACGTCGTACCAGAGATTGACGGCAACGATGGGAACAGCCCGATCAGAGCTGACGACCACACGCAACCCGTTGTCCAGCGTCTGCTCAGCAAGGGGGTAAGTCAGCGGCATATCGCCACCCTACGTGCTGCCCAAGCCCGACCCGTCAACCGTTCGCCACCAGCGCACACCCCCTGTCCACCCCCACCAGGAACTCGATTGCCGTCACCCTCCGCACTCCGGTACCGGTAATCGGCGACCCGACCCACTTCCAGGCCCACTACCGCCAGATCCTCGCAGCCGGGCCCGCTCCACTCACCGATGCCGAGCGCGACCACCATCCCTACCAACTCACGGACCAACTCGACGACCTCCACCACGCCACCGACCCCGGCGAACGTCTGGTGCTCACAGCAACCATCTGGACCACCGCACCCCTCCACGCCCTAGCCTTGCACCACCCCACTGGACCGGCACCGGCAAATGGCTCCTCGCGAACTCCGCGACCTCCGCGACCTCCGCGACCTCCGCGAGCCCGGACCGCCGACATCGCCCACGAAGTCCTCACGACCAGGAGTGTTTAGGTATTTGAACGCTCAATAGGACTTTGGTCCCTGTCCCTGACGGCCCATCGCTACATAGCGTTACGGCGATCGGTGCACACGGAGGGGTGTGCGCCGTCTACGGGAGGCGGGACATGAGATTCCAGGGAAGAGCCACACGGCGAGCTGTGCTGGGGACCGCGATCGCCGCGGCCGCCGCGCTCACGCTCGCCGGCGTCGCGCACGCGGACAACATCGTCGACACCATCAGCGCCGAGAACCAACTCGCGCTCGTCGCGGGCGACGCGTCCTCCTCGGGGACCGCCCAGGTCAGGGTGGTGTCGAGTCAGGGCAACGACGGCGACGCGGGCTGCAACATCGACGCCGGCGAGGCGCTGACCATCACCTTCGTCAATCCGGCCGGGGTGACGACCACGCCGTCCTCGCTGACCTTCACCGCGTGCGACGTGGCCCAGTCGGTCACCGTCAGCGCGGCTGCCAACGCGCAGGTCGGCGACAGCGACGTGTCCGCGACCATCACCGGCAACTCGACCGGCGCGGGTGCGTACAACAACAACGTGCACATCCTGCTGACGATCAGCGCTCCGGTGGTCACGGTCGTCGACTCCGATCACGACGGGATCGCTGACTCGGCGGACAACTGCCCGGCGGCAGCCAACGCCGACCAGGCCAACGCCGACGGTGATGCTCTCGGGGACGCCTGTGACAGCAACTCGCACCCACCGGTGGCCGTCGGTACGCCGGCCAACGGGAACGGGGACGAAGGGTCCGCACTGGGCACCGGCGGCGTCTTCACCGATGCCGATGGCAACAGCACTCTCACGATCGGCAAGGTCAGCGGGGCCGGCACCGTCACGGACAACGGGGACGGCACCTGGTCCTGGTCGCACAGCAGCGCCGATGACGCTTCAGGGGACGTCATCGTCCAGGCTGACGACGGCGAGCACGCGGTGGCGACCGCCACGTTCCACTGGTCCGCGTCCAACGTGGCTCCGACGGTCGGTCCGGTCGTGGTGACGCGGACCGGTGCCTGCGCGGTCTCGATCAGCGCTCCGTTCACCGACCCGGGAACTGCGGACACCCACACCGCGACGATCAACTGGGGCGACAGCAGCACCCCCGGCGCGGCGGCCACGTCGCCGGTGACGGGCACCCATCAGTACGGCGCCAACGGCACCTACACCATCGAGGTCGCCGTGACCGACGACGACGGCGGGAGCGGCGCCGACGACGCGACGTTCGCCACCAAGAACACGGCCGGCGCGATCATGCAGCCGATCAACGCGACCGGGACCAGGAGCGTGTTCAAGCTCGGCAGCACCATCCCGGTCAAGATCACCGTGACCGGCTGCGACGGCGCCGCGGTCTCGACCCTGAGCCCGGTCGTCAACCTCACCAAGGTGGACACCACGCCCGACGGCACGGTGAACGAGACGCCGGCCGACGCCGCCGCGACCAACGGCCTGGCGATGCGCTGGTCGGATACGCAGTACATCTACAACCTGTCGACCAAGCTGAGCCAGCAGACCGGCGCGGCGCTGACGGCGGGGACCTACAAGGTCACCGTGTCCGACAGCAGCTTCCTCGCACCGGTGACAGCACAGTTCGACCTGAGGAAGTGACCGCGACGCGGTGACATGATCGTGAGGGCGGCCACGGGGACGCCCTCACGATCGGTCGTCGCGCAGCAGGTCGATCGCCGCCTGGCGGTCCTTCACCCGCAGTTTGTGCAGTACCGACGAGACGTGGACCCGGACCGTGGTCGGGGACAGGAAGAGCCGCTTCGCCACTTCGTCGGTGGTCGAGCCGTCCGCGAGAAGCTCCATCACTTCCCACTCTCTCGACGTCAGGCGGCTCGCGGCCTTCGACCGGCGGCCGAACCTCGGCCGGGCCGGAGCCCGGAACTCCTCCAGGATCCTGGCGACGAGCGCCCGGGGAATCGCGGCCTCACCCGACATCACTCCGCGCAGGGCAGCCGGCAGCCGGGCCGGGTCGGTGTCCTTCAGCAGGTAGCCGGTGGCGCCGGCCCGGAGCGAGTCGAACAGGTCCCTGTCGTCCCGGGACACCGTCAGCATGACGATCGCCGTGGCCGGCAGCAGCTTGCGGATGTCGGCCGCCGCCTTGATGCCGCTGCCCGGCATGTGGATGTCCAGCAGGACCACGTCGGGATCGTGCTGCTGAGCCAGGCGCACGGCTTCCGGTCCGCTGGCCGCCTCAGCGCAGACCTCGAACCCACCTGCCTCCAGCGCGTCCCGGACCATCGCCCGCAGCTGCGGATGGTCGTCCGCCAGCACGACCCGGTTCGGTTCTCCGCTCACCATCTGACCGTCACCGTCGTCCCCTCCCCCGGTGCCGAGGTCAGTTCGAGCGTACCCGGCAGGGTTTCTGCTCGCTCGCGCATGCTGATCAGTCCGAATCCGGCCTGCCGCTGCGTACGGAGTACCGGGTCGAAGCCCGCGCCGTTGTCGTGCACGGTCAGGACGCTGCCCAACTGGTCCCGGCCGAGGCGCACCGTGATCCGGTCCGCGTGGCCGTGCCGGACGCCGTTGAGCACCGCCTCGCGCGCGATCCGGACCAGAGCGTGGCGCTGGTCGCGATCCACCGCGACCGAGTCGTCCAGATCCAGCTCGAGACTCGCCCCGTACCGTTCGGCCGCCTGCTCCACCGCACGATGGAGGACCAGGCCGAGGGGTTCGTCCCCGGGCCGGCCGAGGGTGTCCACCAGCTGCCTGGCCTCGTCCAGAGCGCGGTCGCTGGCGGCAAGGATCTTGTCCACCCGCGGGGCGTCGGTGGTGGCGAACTCCCTGACCTCGGCCCGGATGTAGCCGAGCTCCTGAAGTACTCCATCGTGCATCTCCCGGGCCAGTCGACGCCTGTCCTCGGCCACTGCCACCTGAGCCTGGGACTGCCAGTACCTGCTGATCTCCCGGGCCGCACCGACCAGCAAGAGCAGGTAGCAACCGGTGCGCAAGATGTCGCCGCTGTACAACCAGTCGGCCTCGTCGGACGGGAACAGCAGGTAGTTCAGCCGGGCCAAGGCTCCGAGCGCGCAGGCGGGGCCCAGCCAGCGCAGGAGGGCGTCGTCCTGCTTTCGGGCCTGGAGCGCGAACGCCACGGCTGCCACGGCGAAGCAGCTCATCGTTGCCAGCTGCGCCACCAGCAGCGCCGGGTGCCCGGCAGTCGCCGACGGCAGCGCACCGTCCGGCAGGTCCGGGTCGGCTGCCAACGGGAGGTTGTCCCGCAGTAGGTGAAAGACCACCGCGAGCAGTGCTACGACCGCAGCGACCGGAACAAGACCCCAGCGCTGCCAGCCAGGTCTGCGAACGATTCGCCGGGGCACCAAGGCGGCCGCACCGATCAGCAGCGTCCCGACGACCCGCAGCGCCGGTGGCAACCAAAGGTCGAGAACGCCGGGATCAGTTGCCGCGACCAACGACCGAGCGAGCAACACGTTGGCTGTTGCGAGCAGCACGAGCCCTTGGAGCAGCAGCAGATCCTGCCAGTGCTTGCTCCGCCGGAATCGCCCGTACACAAGGTAGGCGAGCAGCAAAGCCACGCAGGCGTTCACCGTCTCGAGCAGGAGATGCCAGGCGGGACTCTGGTATCCGAGGATCGGGTCCGGTCCCACCAGCACGATCGCCGTACCGATCACCCCCACGGCAGCCACCAGCACCGTCACGGCAGCCGGCCCCAACCGGCCGGGTCTGTCGGCGGCCCGGTGGCCGGCGGTGAGGTCGCTCATAGTCACTGACCGTACGCCCAAAGCCCCGACCCCGTCGAAACCGCGAAGCGCCGCGCTGGCCTCGGGCCAGCGCGGCGTCGGGGGGCGTGCGGAGTACTAGCCCTTGATGGCTCCGCCTAGGGCGAAGGCGCCGCCTAGCTTCCTGCTGAGGAGTAGGTAGAGGACCAGCACCGGGAACGTGTAGATGAGTGAGTACGCCGCCAGTTGGCCGTAGTTCGGTTCGCCGTACTGGCCGAAGAAGGTGAAGATGCTGACCGAGGCGGGGAGGCGTTCGGGGGAGAGCAGCAGCATGAAGGGGACGAAGAAGTTGCCCCACATGCCGATGAAGGTGAAGATCAGGACGACCGCGATGCCGGGCCACATCAGCGGGAGGACGATGCGGTACAGCGCCTGCATGCTGCCGGCGCCGTCGACCCAGGCCGCCTCCTCGAGCGAGATCGGTACGCCGTCCATGAACGTCTTGGTCAGCCAGATCGCGAACGGGAGCGACGCGGTCGCCATGAACATGATCGTGCCGCCGAGGGTGTCGACCAGGTTGAGCTGGACGAACAGGCCGTAGACCGGCACCATCACCGCGGTGATCGGCAGGCCCGTGCAGAACAGCACGGTGAGCAGGAACGGGCGGTTGAACTTGGTCTTGAAGCGCGACAGCGGGTACGCCGCCAGCACCGCGCAGATCATCGTGAGCAGCGCGGAGCCACCGCACAGGATGATCCCGTTGAGCACCGGCCGGTACGTCGTGTCGGTGTTCAGCACGGCGCGGAAGTTCTCGAACGACGGGTTGGTCGGCAGTTCCACCCGCAGGCCGGCGGTCCGGTTGATCGAGGCGAACAACACCCACAGCAACGGCAGGACGAACAGCACCCCGATCGCGGCCAGGACAAGGTTCGCGGTCAGCTTGCTGACGCGATCACGAGCGATCATGGGGCCTCCCGGCCTGGACTGAGGAGTGGAGGGAGCGAAGCGACCGGAGCGACGAGGGAAGGCCGGGAGCCAAGGCCCCATGACCCCGCCGGCGCCGGAGGCCCGGCCAATAGCACTCTCATGCGGCCTTTGAGTTCAGTCCACGGAGGTAGATCAGCGAGAAGACCGCGCCGATCAGCAGCATCACCAGGGCGATGGCGGTGCCGTAGCCGATCTGCGAGAAGCTGAACGCCTGTTCGTACATGTACAGCGGCAGGGTCTGGCTCTTGGTGCCGGGACCGCCCCGCGTCATCGCGTAGATCAGGCCGAACACACTCAGCGTCTGCAGCGTGATCAGCATCAGGTTGGTCATGATGGCGCGCGAGATCATCGGCAGCGTCACGAAGATGAGCCGCCGCAGCCCGGCCGCGCCGTCCATCTCGGCCGACTCCTCGATCTCCTTCGGCACTTCGCTCAGCGCCGCCGAGTACACCAGCATCGAGAACGCCGTACCGCGCCAGATGTTCGCGATCGAGACGGCGATGATCGGTGCCGCGTACAACCAGTCCTGGCCGGGCAGGCCGACCTTGTGCAGCATCACGTTCAGCGTGCCCTCGTCGTTGAAGAAGGCGCTGAGCAGGTACGCCGCGACCACCTCGGGCAGCACCCAGGCGCCGATCACGGCGGTGCCGACGAAGTTGCGGACGATCTTGGTCGAGCGCCGCATCAGCAGCGCCAGGCCGAGCCCGAGGGTGTTCTGGCCGATGATCGCGGAGATCAGCGTGAACACCAGGGTCAGCCAGATCGAGTTGGTGAACGCGCTGCTGCCGAAGGCCTTGCGGAAGTTGTCCAGGCCGACGAACTGCACGTTCGCCGCTCCGGTACCGGTCAGCGCCATGTTCGTGAACGCGGCGTAGATGCAGTACAGGATCGGGCCGGCCAGGAAGACCAGCATCAGTCCGATGGCCGGGGCCAGCGGCATCATCTTGATGAGCTTGGCGCCGCGGGGTGGGGCCCCGCTCCGCCCGGCCTCGGGGCCGGACGTCACGGGGACGGCGGGAGCGGTGGCAGTCACAGGGGCAGTCCTTTACGAAGGCTCATGAGCGGCCCTTTCGGAAGCTACTGACCGGCGGTCGTCTTGTCCTTGCCGACGATTCCTTCGACCGCTTCGTCATAGTTCTTCGCCGCCTCTTCAGGCGAGGACTGCTTCGTCATCACGGCTTCCATCGCGGTGATGATCTCGTTGGAGACCTTCGGGTACTCCGGCAGCGCGGGCCGGTAGACGGTGACCGAGACCAGGTCGGTGAAGAACTGGGTGCTCTTCGCCGAGTTCTTGTAGCCGGCGTCGGAGGCGACGTCCTTGCGGACCGCGATCTGCGCGCCGTCGGTGGCGTACTTCGTCGCGTTCTTCTGCGTCTGCAGGGTCTTGATGAAGTTCCAGGCGGCGTCGGGAGACTTCGACTTGGCCGGGATCGCCCAGGTCCAGCCGCCGGAGAGGCTGACCTTGCCCTTGCCGTCGCCGTCCTTGGTCGGCATCGCGGTCTGGCCGAGCACCTCGGTCCACTGCGGCCACGGCTTGGCGCCGGTCTTCTGCCAGTTGTTGTAGAGCCAGGAGCCGTCGAGCGCGATCGCGAGTTTGCCGTTCGGCAGCAGGTCACTGCCGACCTTGTTGCCCCAGTTCGGGTCGAGCGACTGCTTCGGCTGCGGGGCCAGGCCCTCGTCGAAGATGGTCTTGATGAAGCCGAGGGAGTCCTTGAAGCCCTGGCTGCCGACCACCCACTTGGACTGGTCGAAGTTGTAGAGCGGGTCCTTGGTGCCGTAGAGCAGCATCTCGAAGCCCTGCATGGCCGAGGCCTCACCCATCGGCTTGCCCGAGTAGACGTTCAGCGGGATGACGCCGGGGACCTTCTGCTTGATGGTGCGGGCGGTGTCCAGCACCTCGTTCCAGTTCTTCGGCTGCCAGTCGGCGGGCAGCCCGGCCTTGGCGAACAACTGCTTGTTGTACCAGAGCGCACGCGTGTCGGTGCCGTCCGGAATGCCGTACGCCTTGCCGTCCTGGCCCTTCGCGGCGCCCTTGGCGGAGTCCTCGAACTGGGACCAGTCCGACCAGTCCTTGATGTAGTCGTCGAGGGGCTTCAGATAACCCGCGGTGATGTCGGAGTTGATCAGGAAGGTGTCCTCGTAGACGATGTCCGGCGCGGTGTTCGGCGACCGCATCATCAACTGGAGTTTGGTGTAGTAGTCGTTCTCACTGGCCACGATCGGCAGGATCTCGACCTTCGAGCCGGGATTGGCGGCCTCGTACTCGGTCTTGGCGCCGGTGAGGAAGTTCTTCATCACCGTGCCGGGCCCCCATTGCTGGTAGGCGATCTTGATGTTGGCCGGACCGGCGCTCTGACTGCCGCCCGCTTCCGGGGTCTTGGTCGTCGATCCCTGACTGCAGGCCGAGACCCCCAGCAAGAGCGCGCCGACGGCGAGTGCACCCGCCCGCTTGAAACCGTTTCTCATGGCCATCACGTCCACCTTCGGGCAATCGTTGTCATCCCGGTACGACAGCCCGCGTCAGCGGGCTTTCCCGTGACGTTAGGAGGCTCAGTCCGGTGAAGTCAATGGTTGACAGACAACGTTGTCCACGCAGTGGGGCCGCTAGGCGGTGACACGGCCGTAACGATCCGGTCACCGCCCCTTAGTCGGTCAGACGGTAACGGGCGACGCCTCCTGACGGGCATGTATGGCGCGTTGGCCGCTACCGCGCTGACCGCGACCGCGCAGCGCACCGAAGGCGCAGAGCGTCAGTCCGAGCGCGAGCCAGATGCCGAGCACCAGGAACGGGCGGCCCGCTCCGGCGCCGTCGAAGAAACTGACGGAGCGCAGCGCGGTACCGACTGCTCCTGGGGGCAACAACTGACCGAGGTCTCCCCAGCCGCTGGGCAGCATCTCCGGCGCGCTGGTCAGTCCGGAGAACGGGTTGCCGAGCAGCATCATCGTCGCGGCGCCCAGCCCCAGACCGGCAGCGCCCAGCAACCACTCGAGTCCGAGCAGAGTCAGCGAGATGGCGCCGATGGACAGGGCGATCACGCCGGCGTTGGCGAAGTAGTTGCCCTCCAGAGAGCCGAGCCAGAACTGCAGGACCGCCGCGAGCGCGAGAGCGCCGGTGATGGCGAAGCTCACAGCGCCGACCACTCGCCGGCTCCCTGCCTTCACGAGTTGAGTGAGCAGAGCCGCGGCGAGGATGCCGCCCAGTACCAGCGGCAACGCGCCGGCGGCCAGACCGGCACCGCGCGGATCATCCGTGGGCAACGGCACGACGTCGGTGACCTTCGGCTGAGCATCAGGTCCCGCGAGCCGCGACGACATCTGCGTGAGGATCTGCGCGACCGCCGGACCACCCGCCGAGGCCGTCAGCACCTCCGGCGCCTGCGGATCGAGCACGATCGCGCCGTAGACCTCCCGATCCTCCACAGCCCGTACTGCGGCCGCCCGGTCCGCCACCGCGGTGATCTCGAAGCCGCCGGGCATCGCCTGCTCCAGGCTCCCCTGGACCTGGGCCACCGCTTGCGGCGGTCCCGCGACGGCGAGCGGCAGATCCCGCGGTTCGGAGCGTGCGGCAGGCCAGGCGAACGCGATCAGCAGCACGGTGAGCACCGCGGTCAGCAGGGTGACGACAACCACTACCGGCGGACGGCGGCGTTCCTCGACGGTGGCTTGCTCGGTGGACATCTGGGCCAACTCCTCTGGATAAAACCGAATGACCGTTCTTTATGATTCGAGCGTGCCGCCGTTCCGGCGAGTTGTCAAGAACGGACATTCGTTTTATGTTCTGGGTATGCCCAAGATCACCGACGAGCACCGCACCGCCCGCCGTCTGCAGATCGTCATGGCGGCCCGCCGGTGCGTGATCGAGCAGGGCTTCCACAAGACGACGATGGCCGACGTGATCCGCGAGTCCGGCCTGTCCGCGGGTGCGGTCTACGGCTACTTCAAGAGCAAGGACGAGATCGTCGCCGCGATCGCCGACAACGCGCTGAGTTCGATCGACGAACTCTTCCAGGGCATTCTGGCCACCGAGGCGCCGCTGAGTCCGGCCGACGCGCTGCGGGCGACGCTGGAACACGTGCTCCGGATCGCCAGTCAGCCCGGTGGCGACGTCACCCGGGTCGCGATCCAGGCCTGGGCCGAGGCGCTGCACAACGAGACGATCATGGCGACCGCGACCTCGAAGTACCGGATGCTGCGCAACCACTTCGTCGAGGTGGCCCGGCGCGCCCAGGCCGACGGTACGGTCGACCCGGACGCCGATCCGGAACAGATCGGCCAGGTCCTGTTCGGGATGATCCCGGGCTTCGTCCTGCAACGCCTCTTGCTCGGCGACGTCACCGTGGACAGCTACACCGCCGGCCTGGAAGCGCTCCTGTCAGCCCGCACCCCCAGGCCGGTTTAGGCCGCGCGGGAAGGGCTTTCAGGCGTCGCTGTCTGGGTCCTGCCGGTTGAGGTGCTCGAGCCTGCCTTCGTCCTCGCCGGCATCCAGCAGGTTGTCGGCCGGGGCTCCACTGTCGGGATACTCCATCTGGGCGATCTTCGGGTGGTGCAGGTCGAAGGCCGGGCTTTCGGAGCGGATCCGCGGCAGGCTGACGAAGTTGTGCCGCGGCGGCGGCGAACTCGTCGCCCACTCCAGCGAGCGGCCCCAACCCCACGGGTCTTCCACGCGGACCAGCGGGGACCGGCGCGACTTGTAGACGTTGTAGAGGAACGGCAGCGTGGAGGCGCCGAGGATCATCGCCCCGACCGATGACACCTGATGCAGGAAGGTGAACCCCTCGTTCGCGCCGTACGTCGCGTAGCGGCGCGGCATGCCCTCGACGCCCAGCCAGTGCTGCACCAGGAACGTGGTGTGGAACCCGATGAACAGCAGCCAGAAGTGCAGCTTGCCGAGCTTCTCGTCCAGCATCCGCCCGGTCATCTTGGGCCACCAGAAATAGAAGCCCGCGAACATCGCGAACACCACCGTGCCGAACACCACGTAGTGGAAGTGCGCCACCACGAAGTACGTGTCCGAGACCTGGTAGTCCAGCGAGGGCGAGGCGAGGATCACGCCCGTGAGGCCACCGAACAAGAAGGTGGTGAGGAAGCCGACCGACCACAGCATCGGGGTGTCGAAGGAGAGCGAGCCGCCCCACATCGTGCCGATCCAGTTGAAGAACTTCACTCCGGTGGGAACGGCGATGATGAAGGTCATCAGCGAGAAGAACGGCAGACTCACCGCACCGGTCACGAACATGTGGTGCGCCCACACCACGACGGAGAGCAGCCCGATGCTGAGGGTCGCCGCGACCAGGCCGATGTAGCCGAAGATCGGCTTGCGGCTGAAGACCGGCAGGATC
>NZ_BAAAOS010000010.1:0-14352 GCF_039530625.1 Kribbella sancticallisti
ACGCCCGGCGTCACTCACACCTGCCCAAACTTCAAACTTGACTCCCCGCGCGAAAGCTAGACGGTGCCCACACCTGTCGTCTACTTCTTCGGTAGGGCCGCGGCGAGCAGTTGGGCGAGGTGGAGTGGGCGGCGGGTGGTGCCTTGGGTGATCTGGGTGCGGCAACTGAAGCCGTCGGCGAGGATCGGGGTGTCTGGGTGCGCGGCGCGGACGGCTGGGAGGAGGACGCGCTCTCCGACGGCCTTCGAGAGGTCGTAGTGGTCATGCTCGAAGCCGAAGTTGCCGGCTAGGCCGCAGCAGCCTGCGTCCGGGACGACTGCGTTGATGCCTGCGGCTGCCATCAGGGTCTTGTCGGCGTCGAAGCCCAGTACTGCGTGCTGGTGGCAATGCGGCTGGACCAGCGCCTCTCCCCCGACATGCGGTGGTTCCCAGCCGGACTGCGCTAGGAACTCGGCCAGCGTGTACGTCGAAGTAGCGGCCGCGGTGGCGCGGTTGTCGCCGTGCAGAAGTTCCGGGGCGTCCTGGCGCAGGGCGGCCGTGCAGCTCGGCTCGAGCCCGACGATCGGAGTACCGGCTGCCAGGTGGGGCGCGAGGACTGCCAGGGAGCGGTTGAGGACTCTCTTGGCGACGCCGAGTTGGCCGGTGGAGATCCAGGTCAGGCCGCAGCAGACCTGCTTGTCGGGGAGGATGACTTCGTAGCCGGCCGCTTCGAGCACCTCGACTGCCGCCTGGCCGATCTCCGGCGCCAGATACTCGGTCAAGGTGTCCGGCCAGAGGACTACCTTTCCGCGCCCGGCCTCGACATCCTGCTTGCCTCTGGCAAGGAACCAGTGGGTGAAGGTCTGCGCGGCGAACTCGGGTATCTGGCGCTCGCTCGCGATCCCTCCCAGTCGCTTCACCAGCCTCCACCGCGCGAGCCGGTTGACCAGTCCCGGTGCGGTACTGGCCAACCGCGACCACAGCGGCAGCCAGCCCATCGACCAGTGCGACAACGGCCGCGCCCACGGCCGCCGCGCGTAGTGGTGATGGGTGAATTCCGCCTTGTACGTCGCCATGTCCACGTTCACCGGGCAGTCCGACTGGCACCCCTTGCACGACAGGCAGAGATCGAGCGCATCGCGTACCTCGGTCGAGCGCCACCCGTCGGTGACCACGTCACCCTCGAGCATCTCCCAGAGCAAATGAGCCCGCCCGCGGGTGGAGTGCAACTCCTCCCGCGTGACCTGGTAGCTCGGGCACATCACCCCGCCCGAGGTCTGCCGGCACTTGCCGATTCCGACGCACCGCCGCTGCGCCTGCGCGAAGTCGTGGTCGTCGTTCTCGTACGCGAACACCGTCAGCAACTTCCGGTGCTTGGCCGGACCCG
This sequence comes from Kribbella sancticallisti, assembly GCF_039530625.1. NCBI lineage: Bacteria > Bacillati > Actinomycetota > Actinomycetes > Propionibacteriales > Kribbellaceae > Kribbella > Kribbella sancticallisti. The sequence goes on from NZ_BAAAOS010000010.1 coordinate 1,367, forward strand.
CGTGCCGGATGTGCTCGTCGAGCCGCGGCGGGTCGACGATCATCCCGGGGTTCATCACCCGGCCGGGATCCCAGATGTCCTTCAGCTCGGCGAACAACCGTACGCCGTCGGCGCCGTACATCCGGGTCAGCAGTTCGGATCGCGCCCGGCCGTCGCCGTGCTCGCCCGACACCGATCCGCCGAGCTCGACGACCAGATCGGTCGCCTGCTCCACGAACTCCCGGTACGTCGTTAGGCCGCGCGGGCTGAGCAGGTCGAAGTCGATCCGCATGTGCATGCAGCCCTCACCGAAATGCCCGTACGACGCTCCGGACAGCCCGTGGCGTCCGAGGAGTTCGTCGAGTCCGCGGAGGTATGCGCCGAGTCGTTCGGGCGGGACTGCCGCGTCTTCCCAACCACCCCAGGCTTCGGCACCATCGGCTCGGCGGGTGGCCAGCCCCGCGGCGTCGGTGCGGCATCGCCAGAGCACCGCTTGCGCCTTCGGATCGGTCACCAGTGACGCGGTCGCCGGGGAACCTGAGTCGCGAAGCTCCTCGAGCATCTTCTCCGCCGCACTCGCCGCGTCGGCTTGGTCGGTGCCACCCAACTCCACGAGCAGCCAAGCCCGCCCTGCCGGCAGGCCGGCCCGCACAGCAGCCTCTCTGACCTCAGCGGGCAGTCGCTCCACCAGGTCCACGTTGATCGACTCCATCGTCAACGGCCCATGCCGGAGCACCACGGGAACACAGTCAGCCGAAGTGATCGAGTCACCGAATCCCAACACGCACAGCACCTTTGCCGCCGGCAACGGAGTCAAGGCCACCGTCGCTTGCAGGGTGGCGGCGAACCCACCTTCGCTGCCACACAGCAGCCGGGCGACGTCATAGCCGTGCGCAGGCAACAACCGGTGCAACGCGTACCCGGAGATCTGCCGACTGAACTGCCCGAACCGCCGCCCGATCAGCAGTTCATGCCGGTCCACGAACGCCTGAAGGGCCCGATGAAGCTCGCCTTCGCGCCCTGGACGAGAGGCGTAGTACTGGCGCCTGGCGTCAGAGCCGGACCGGTCGGCGCGGACGTCCGGGGTGTCCACGGTGAGTTTCGTGCCGTCGGCGAGGATCAGGTCGAGGGTGCGGAGGTTGTCGGCGGTGGTGCCCCAGGCGACGGAGTGCGCGCCGCAGGCGTTGTTGGCGATCATGCCGCCGAGGGTGGCTCGGCTGCCGGAGGAAGGGTCAGCGCCGAAGGCGAGACCATGGGGCTTCGCGGCCTTCAACAGTTCCGTGAGGACTACGCCAGGCTCGACGATCGCAGTACGGGCTTCAGGGTCGATGGCGAGGATCTGGTTGACGTGCCGGGAGGCGTCGATGATCACGCCGCCGATCGCGTTGCCGGCCATCGAGGTGCCGCCTCCGCGAAGTGTCACGGGCGCACCGGCCGCCGCCGTGAGCGCGACCGCCGCCGCCAGATCGTCCTGATCCGCCGGTACGACGACCAGGTCCGGGACTGCTCGGTAGTTCGAGCCGTCGGCGGCGTACAGGGCTCGGCTGCGCGCGCCAGTGTCGACGGACCCTTTCAGGTGGCCACGCAGCTCAGCCGCGAGCCGCGTCACGTCGTACTGGCTCACCGGCGGCGTCATCGTTGCACGCTCCCTACTAGGGTTAGCATTGTCGACAATCTACCCATTCCGGAGGATCGATGGTCACCGTGGGGCTGCTGTACCCCGGGCACAGCGCCGAGGACGACTACCCAGCGCTCGAGGCTCGGCTCGACGGGGAGGTGCGGCTGCCGGTGGTGATCACCTCGGTCGGCGAGGACGCGCACCGGGTGGACGCGCTGCTCGATCTCGGCCGGGCCGAGCGTCTCGCCGAGGGCGCTGCCGAACTCGCCGCCGCCAAGCCCGACGCGGTGATGTGGGCGTGCACGTCCGGCAGCTTCGTCTTCGGCCCGGAGGGAGCCCGGAACCAGGCCTCCGGCGTGGCGGCAGCGCTCGGCGTACCGGCTTCCTCCACGTCCATCGCGTTCGTCGACGCCCTGAACGCCCTCGGCGTACGACGGGTCGCGATCGCGGCGTCGTACCCCGAGGACGTGGCGCGGCACTTCGTCCGGTTCCTCACCGCGGGCGGCGCCGAGGTCGTGTCGATGGGCAGCCACGGGATCATCACAGCGGCCGAGGTCGGCACGCTCGAACCCGACCGAGTGATCGCGATGGTCCAGGCGGCCGACCACCCGGACGCCGAGGCCGTGCTGGTGCCCGACACGGCGATGCACACGCTCGCCATCATCGACGACCTGGAGTCGGCCGTCGGCAAGCCGGTCCTGACCGCGAACCAGGTCACCGTCTGGAAGGGCCTGCAGCTTCTCGGCCCGGTCCCCGAGTTCAAGGGGCTGGGCTCGCTCTTCGCCGCCGCTGGAGGGGGAAAGTGACGAACTACATCGAGCCGTTGGTCCAGGAGTCGACGCCGAGCATCATCGCCGACAAACTGCGCAAGGCCATCGGTCACGGGGAGCTCAGACCCGGCATGCAACTCGGCGAGGCCGACCTGGCCCGCAAGCTCGGTGTCAGCCGCGGCCCGCTGCGCGAGGGCATGCAGCGGCTGACCCAGGAAGGTCTGCTGGTCGCGATCCGCAACCGCGGCCTGTTCGTCGTCGACATGACGCCCGACGACGTCCGCGACATGTACCTGGCCCGCGAGGCGATCGAACGCGCCGCCGCCCACAAGATCCTGGCCGGCGACCACAGAGCCGCCGGCACCGTGCTGCTCGGCGTGGTGGCGGAGATGGCGGCGGCGACCGACCCCGCCGAGGTCGGTGAGGTCGACATCGCCTTCCACGAACGCCTGGTCCAGCTCGCCGCCAGCCCGCGGTTGTCGCGGATGCACCAGACCTTCATCACCGAGACCCGGATGTGCATCCACGCGCTGGAGGAGACGTACTCCGCCTCCGAGGTCCGCGTCGAGGAACACCGAGCCCTGGCCGAGGCCGTCCAGTCCGGCGACCCCGACCTCGTGGACCGGCTGCTCACCGCCCACATGGACGACGCCATCACCCGCCTGACCACGCGCTAGTACTTTCCGACGCAGGGCATTGGCTCACTGCTGGACCGGGGCGAAGAACTCGAGCTGGATGTTGTCCTGGTCACGGAACACCAGCACCGAGGCGTACGGCTCGTCCGCGATCGGCGACTGCGTCAACGGCTTGTCGGCCGTGTCGCTGCGGATCACGCCGTGGGCTTCGAGATGGTCCTGCCACTGCTCGAGCTCGGCCCGGGAGCCGACCGAGAAGCCCGCATGGTCGAGCCCGGTCGTCGTCTCGTCACAGAGCCGGCCGTCGTTGGTCTCGTGCCGGTGCAGGGCGATCATCAGGCGATGGTCGGCGTCGGCGAGGATCCGGCCGACGCCGCCGCGGTGCGGGAGGTCCATCACCGGGTGAACGTCGAAGACCTCCTCGTACCACCGGACGCTGGCGTCCAGATCGGTCACGGTGAGGGCGAGGTGGTGGAGCGTGGGTTGACTGACGGTGGACATGAGGTGCCCCTTCAGGAACTGGTCTCCCCGGTCGCGTAGCGAGCGAGGAACATCTGGGTCACGTCGTCGACGAGCCGGGTCCACCGGTCGCCACCAGGCTCGTTGGAGACCTGCTGGTCGACCAGGCCCGTCGTCACGGCGGTCCAGATGTCGAGGTGCCGCGGATCGTGCACGCCGTTGCGTGCAAGGAGCTCGCGGGTGACCTCCAGGGCCCCCACGGCGAGCTCATAGGACTCCGGCGAGGGGGTGAAGCCCGGCACGGAACGCTGGAACAGCAACTGGTAGCGAGGCACGTCGTCGACACAGAACCGGACGAAGGCCTCAGCCTCCGTGAACAGGTCCCGGCGCGGGTCGTCGGTGACCGGCAGCCCGGCCTTCACCTCGACGAAGCTCCGCGCCGCCTCCGCGAACATGGCGTCGAAGATCGCGTTCTTCGACTCGAAGTACGCATAGACGGTCGGGGTGGTGATCCCGGCCCGCCGGGCCAGCTCCCGCAACGACAGCGAGGCCAGCCCGTCCTCCCGCACCAGCTCCCAGGCGGCCGCCAGAACGGCCGCGCGGGCGCTCTCCCGCCGCGCCTCGCGCCAGTTCCCCGCCTCCTTCTTTAACATAGTCAGTATTATTTGCACGCTGTATAAATCTTGTCAACGGGTCATCGCGATACCGATGTACTTCGTCTCGAGGAACTCGTCGATGCCGACCGATCCGCCTTCGCGACCGAGGCCGGACTGCTTCACTCCGCCGAAGGGAGCGGCGGGGTTGGAGACGACGCCCTGGTTGAGGCCGACCATGCCGGTGTCGATGGCTTCGGCGACCCGGAGGGCGCGGCGGAGGTCGTTGGTGAAGACATAGGCGACCAGCCCGTACTCCGTGTCGTTGGCGGCGGCGATCACCTCGGCCTCCGAGCCGAACGGCGTGAGCGGCGCGACCGGGCCGAAGATCTCCTGGCCGGCCATCGCGGCGTCCCGGGGTACGCCGGTGAGCACGGTCGGCGGGTAGAAGTATCCGTTGCCAGGGGCAACCTCTCCGCCGGTCAGCACGGTCGCGCCGCGGGCCACCGCGTCCGTGACCAGCGACTCCACCTTCGCCAGCCCGGCCTCGTCGATGAGCGGACCGACCGTCACCCCGTCCTCCGTACCGCGCCCGACGGTGAGCGCCGCCATCTTCGCGGCCAGGCGCTCGCCGAAGTCGCCGAGGACGGATTCGTGCACGTAGATCCGGTTGGCCGCGGTACAGGCCTCGCCCATGTTGCGCATCTTCGCCGCGATCGCGCCGTCGACGGCCTCGTCGAGGTCCGCGTCCTCGAAGACGATGAAGGGGGCGTTGCCGCCGAGTTCGAGCGAAGTACGCAGTACCTTGTCGGCGCACTGCTCCAGCAGGACCTTGCCGACCCGGGTGGAACCGGTGAACGACAGCTTGCGAGCCAGGCCGGATCGAATCAGCGGCTCCATCACGCCGCCCGCATCCATCGCGGTGACGCAGTTGACGACGCCGTTCGGCAGCCCGGCCTCGACCAGGATCTCCATCAGCGCGAGCATCGACAGCGGCGTCTGGTGGGCCGGCTTGATGACGCTCGTGCAGCCGGCCGCGAGCGCGGGTCCGAGCTTGCGGGTCCCCATCGCCATCGGGAAGTTCCACGGCGTGATCAGCAGACACGGCCCGACCGGCTGGCGGGTGATCAGGAATCGCGCGTTCCCCGCCGGCGCGGTCTGGTAGCCGCCGTCGATCCGGACCGCCTCGGCCGCGAAGTGCCGGAAGAACTCGGCGGCGTACGCGATCTCGCCGCGCGCCTCGGCCAGCGGCTTCCCCATCTCCAGCGTCATCAGCAGCGCCAACTCGTCGACGCGCTGGTGCAGCAGGTCAAAGGCCGCCATCAGTACGTCGGCGCGCTGCCGCGGCGCGGTCGCCGCCCAGCCGGCCTGCGCCGCGACGGCCGCGTCGAGCGCGGCCCTGCCATCCGCAGGTGTGGCATCCGCGACCGAGCACAACGTCCCCCCGGTCGAAGGGTCCACGACCTCGAACGTCCCCCCGTCCACCGCGTCGACCCACCGCCCGTCGATGAACAACCGCTTGGCGACGGCCTCGACCACCTTGGCCTCGGCGGGAGCGAGTTCGGTCATCGGTTACCTCCTCGGAAGACAGCCCGTTGACAGCGCGACCACACGGGATACGCTGATTGTCGACAATCTACCAGTCCATCGAGCAAGGGGAAGCCCGTGGCCGAGCTCTCGCAGGTCCTCAAGCAGGCAACCGGAGTCGTCGCCGCACGCGGTGAAGGCGTGCTGCTGTACGACGAGGACGACCGCCGCTACCTCGACTTCACCGCGGGCATCGGCGTGACCAGCACCGGGCACTGCCATCCGCGGGTGGTCGAGGCCGCGCAGAGGCAGGTGGCGACGCTCATCCACGCCCAGTACACGACCGTCATGCACCGGCCGCTGCTCACCCTGGTCGAGCGGCTCGGCGAGGTGCTGCCCCAGGGTCTGGACCGGATGTTCTTCGCGAATTCCGGCAGCGAGGCGATCGAGGCGGCGCTCCGGCTCAGCCGCCAGGCGACCGGCCGGCCGAACGTCATCGTGTTCCACGGCGGCTTCCACGGCCGGACCGTGGCCGCGGCCTCGATGACGACGTCCGGGACGAAGTTCCGCTCCGGCTTCAGCCCGCTGATGGGTGGCGTCCACGTCTCGCCGTTCCCGGACCCCGGCCACTTCGGCTGGCCGGTCGAGCAGGCGACGGACTTCGCCCTCGCGCAGCTGGACTACGTACTGCAGACCCTCAGCACTCCGGCCGACACCGCCGCGTTCTTCGTCGAGCCCGTGCTCGGTGAGGGCGGCTACGTCCCCGCCAACGAGCGGTTCCTCACCGGACTCCGGGAACGCGCCGACGCCCACGGGATCCTGCTGGTACTGGACGAGGTGCAGACCGGCTTCGGCCGGACCGGGAAGTTCTGGGGCGGCGACCACTTCAACGCCCGGCCCGACATCCTCGTCACCGCGAAGGGCCTGGCCTCCGGCTTCCCGCTGTCCGGGATCGCGGCCTCGTCCGGCCTGATGGAGAAGGCGTGGCCCGGCTCCCAGGGCGGCACGTACGGCGCGAACGCGGTCGCCTGCGCGGCCGCCATCGCCACCCTGGACGTGATCCAGGACGAGCACCTGGTGGAGAACTCGGCCGAGCGCGGCGATCAGTTGAAGCAGGCCTTGCAACTGGTGGCCGACAAGCACGAGCAGATCACCGACGTCCGCGGCCTGGGTCTGATGATCGGCAACGAGTTCCGCGACGCCGACGGCAAACCCGACCCGATCATGGCGGCCGCGGCCCAGCAGGAGGCAGCCCGCCGCGGCCTCCTGCTCCTGACCTGCGGCGCCTGGAGCCAGGTCGTCCGCTTCATCCCGGCCCTGGTCGTCGACTCCACCGAAGTCGACGAGGCAGTCGCGATCTGGTCCGACGCGGTGAACGCCGTCCTCGGCTGACGACGGTCCGCCGCGATACTGCGGGAAGGCATCGTCACCTGCCCGCCACCGACCGGGCCGGCGATGTCGGTTGACTCTGACACCGTGTCAGCCCTTAGACCTTGGCCATGACCGAGATCGAGTTCAGAAGTGCCGGAGAGATCGCCGCCGGGATCCGCGCCGGCCTGGTGTCGTCCCGAGAGGTGACGGAGGGGATGCTGGCCCGGATCGCGGCCGGCTCGGCGGTGAACGCGGTGGTGGAGACGCGCGCTGAGTACGCGTTGAAGGCCGCAGACATAGCCGACCGGACCGTCGGCACCGGGCCACTGCACGGCGTACCGATCACCGTGAAGGAGGCCTTCAACGTCGCGGGCCTGCACACCACCTGGGGTCATCCCGAGTTCGCCGACCATGTCGCGAACTCCGACTCCACCGTCGTGCGACGACTGGAGGACGCGGGCGCGATCGTCGTCGGCAAGAGCAACGTGCACGAGATGCTCGCCGACTTCGGACAGACATCCAACGAGGTCTACGGCCGGACGAACAACCCGCACGACCTCACCCGTACGCCGGGCGGCTCGAGCGGAGGTGGCGCCGCCGCACTCGCCGCGGGGATGACCTATCTGGAGTACGGGTCGGACCTGGCCGGGTCGATCCGGCTGCCGGCGGCGTACTGCGGGGTCTACGGCCTCAAGCCGACAGCGGGCGTCGTACCGCTGAACGGGTTTCAGCCGCCCGGTCCGCCTGTCCTCGAGACCGAGTTTCCCCACCTGTCGAGCGTGGGGCCGCTCGCCCGCTCAGCAGCCGACCTGCGCACCGCCTTGGAAGTCACCGGCGGGCCGACGAACGACGCGATGTACTGGGAACTGCAGCCGCCCCGGCACCTGCGACTCGCCGACTACCGCGTCGGCGTCGTGCTCGACCACGAGTACGCCCCGGTCACCAGCGAAGTCGGTACTGCGCTCTCCGACGCCGTCGACGACCTCGCCCGACGCGGCGCCAAGATCGTGGACGGCTGGCCAGCGGACGTGGATCCGGCCGCGCAGGCCGAGGCGTTCGGCTTCCAGGTGGGCTTGTTCTTCGCGCTCAACGGCGAGAATCCGGACTTCACCAGCCTGGCGGAGGTGGTCGAGCACGAGCAGCGGCGGATGCGGACCAGGGCGACCTGGCAGCGCTACTTCGACGATGTCGACGTCTTCCTCTGCCCCACCAGCTTCACGGCCGCCTTCCCGCACGACGACCGCCCCTTCGAGGAACGGACGATCGACGGTACGCCGTACGCGGCGCAGGGCTTCTGGATCTCGCACGCCTCGCTCACCGGGCTCCCCGCGGTCAGCATGCCGATCGGGCCGACGGCCGGAGGTCTGCCGGTCGGCGCCCAGGTGATCGGGCCGTTCCACCAGGACGACACCGCGATCACCTTCGCCGAACTCGTTGCTGGTTGACTCGGACTCATGTTCGCGATCGGGGACTTCGCCAGGCACGGCCGGGTGTCGGTGCGGATGCTGCGGCACTACGACGCCATCGGCCTGCTCCGCCCGGCCCACGTGGACGAGTCGACCGGCTACCGCAGCTACCAGGCCGCCCAGCTTGCCGACCTGAACCGGCTCGTCGCTCTCAAGGATCTCGGCTTCACGCTCGAGCAGGTGCGGACGATGCTGGCCGACGAGATCAACCTGACCGAGGTCCGGGCGATGCTCACGCTCCGCCGGGCCGAGCTCGAGTCCGAACTGGCCGACGGCGCCGCGAGGCTCGCTCAGGTGGAGTCCCGGCTGCGGAGCATCGAGCTCGGCGACGATGCACCCGCGGTGGTGCTGAAGGAGTTGCCCGCGGCCCGTTTCGTCGCGTTGCCGAGCACCGCTGCCAGTTTCACCCCGGACGACATCGGGCCGGTGATCGGCCCGCTCTGCGCCGAACTCGGCCGTCGGTTGCCTGAGGCAACCGGAGTCCGGCCGTCCGGGCGGTTGACCTGCTTCTACCAGGCGAGCGGGGACGAGGTCGCGGTACAGGCCGCGGTGGAGGCCGCGGTCGATCACGGCGGGGAACTGAACGGCCTGGCCGTGGTGGATCGGCCTGTCACGCTCGCCGCGACGATCGTGCACCGCGGCCGGATCGACGACGTACTGCCGGCCTGGCAGGCGCTGGCCCGCTGGATCGACGACAACGGTCACCGTTCCAGCGGGCCGGCGCGCGAGCTCTACCTGGACTGCCCGGAAGACCCCGCCCAGTGGGTCACCGAGTTGCAGGAACCGATCGTCAGGTCTTAGCCGGTTCCAGCGCGACCGGCGGCAGCGCCTCGCTCGTGCCGGGCATCCCGGTGCCGTTCAACGGGCAGCGCGTGGTCTCGGGGACCTTGACCAACGCGACGGCACCGATCACGCACGCGGCCATCATGTAGAACGCGGGCGTCAGCGCGTTGCCGGTCTCCGACGTCAGCCAGTCGTTCACGGCGGGTGCGGTACCGCCGAACAGCGAGGTGGACACGTTGTAGGCGATGGCGAACCCGGCGTACCGCACGTGGGTCGGGAACATCGCCGGGAAGGTCGCGGAGATCGTCGCCAACTGCGGCACGTAGAGCAGCCCCAGTACCGCGAAACCGACCACTGCGCCGAGCAGGTTCGTCCCCATCAGCAAGAACATCGGCGTGCCGGCGACGAACAGCCCGACGAGCGAGAACCACCACAGCGGTTTTCGGCCGACCCGATCGGACAGCCGGCCCGCGAACGGCAGGAAGACCATCATCGTCAGCATGCCGATGATCGGCACGATCAGCGACTCGTCCGAGTTGAGCCCGATCTCGCTCTCCAGATAGGTCGGCATGTAGGAGAGCAGGGTGTAGTTCACCACGTTCAGCGCGACCACCATGCCACCCAGGCGCAGGATCGGCCTCCAGTAGCCGGCCAGCAGATCCCTGAACTGCGTCGTGGTCCGCTCCTCCTTCTGCCCCTTGGCCTCCAGTTCACGAAACACCGGCGTGTCCTCGAGCCGCGACCGCAGGTAGACGCCGACCAGACCGAGTGGCGCGGCGACCAGGAACGGCAGCCGCCAGCCCCACGAGTGCATCGCGTCGTCGCCGAGGACCAGGGAGAAGCCGAGCATCAACAAGGCGCCGAGGGAGAAGCCGGCCAGCGTGCCGAACTCCAGGAAGCTGCCGAGGAAGCCCCGCTTGCGGCTCGGCGCGTACTCCGCCATGAAGGTCGCCGCGCCGCCGTACTCCCCACCGGTGGAGAAGCCCTGGATCATCCGCAGCAGCACCAGCAACACCGGCGCCCACAGCCCGATCGAGTCGTACGTCGGGACGAGTCCGACGCACAGGGTGGCTCCGGACATCAGCAGGATGGTGATCGCCAGTACGTGCTTGCGGCCGAGGCGGTCGCCCAGCGGTCCCCAGATCAGCCCGCCCAGCGGCCGGACCAGGAACGAGACCGCGAACGTCATCAGCGCGAGCAGCGTCGCGCTCTCGGTGTCACCGGGGAAGATCGCGGCGGAGATGTAGGTGACGCCGTAGGCGTAGATGCCGTAGTCGAACCACTCGGTCGCGTTGCCGATGGCCGAGGCGGCGATGGCTTTCTTCAGCACTCCCGGGGGCGGATCGGTCTCCACCGTCGGCGGCTGCGGATGTTCGGAGCCCACGGCGTCCTCCTCATGTCAAACGAACGCTCGACCGCGCATTCGTAGTTTTGTTGACAATCCGAAGGTTAGCCATGTGCGCTAGTGAACAGCAAGGACCAACGACCCTTACTTCTCAGCCATCGAGGCCAGGCCGGCGACGATCACCTGGATGCCGAACTCGAAGCGCTCGTCGCCGGAGCCGCCGGCTGTCAGCGCGGCCGCCAGTGCGACGGTGAAGGGGAACTTCTCCGCCGGAAGCCCCTGGAAGAACTCCCGCAGTTCGCCGACGAACCGGGTGATGTCGTCCTCGGTCCACTCCCAGGCACGCTGCACGCTCTCCTCGAACGCGGTCGCCGTCACGTAGAGCGGAATCAGGTCGACCGCCCAGGCCGCGGCCTGGTCCGGCACCTTGCCGGCCTTCAGGATCGCCAGGAAGTGCTCAGTGCTCTCGAGCGCTCGCTCCCCCAGCGGCACCTGCCCGATCGCGGCCCGGGCGACGCCTGGGTAGGACCGCATCACCTTCAGCATCGAGCGCATGCCGTCCTTGAGTTGCTCCTGCCAGTGCTCGGGATCCGCCTCGGGGAACTCCAGATCCTGGGCGGCCCGGTCGACCAGCAACTGGTCGAGTTCCTTCTTGTTCGCCACGTGCGCGTACAGCGAGGCGGGACCGGTGTTCAGCGCCTGGGCGACCTTGCGCATCGAGACCGCCTCGTAGCCCTGCTCCACCAGCAACGACATCGCAGCGTCGACGATCCGCTCCCGCGAGAGCGGCTCGCGGACCGGACGGGCGGGCTTCTCGGGACGGATCGGCTGCCACGGCGACTGGTTCATGGCCCCACTGTAGCGAACGCCGTACTTGACAAGAACAGCGTTCGTACATAAAACAGTGTTCGACAACGAACACTGTTCGAATTTGAGAAAGGGGCGCCATCGATGAGCACCTCAACCACCACCCCACCCGAGCCGGTGCAGCCGGCGCCCGCCGGCGCGACGCCGTACCGGTGGCGCTGGATCGTGCTGCTGACCGTGCTGGTCGCCGAGATCATGGACCTGGTCGACGCGACCATCGTGAACATCGCGGCGCCCTCGATCCGTGCCGAACTGGGCGGCTCGGAGGCCGCGCTGCAGTGGATGCTGGCCGGCTACACGCTGACCTTCGCGATCGGGCTGGTCTCCTTCGGGCGGCTCGGCGACCTGGTCGGCCGGCGCCGGCTCTTCGTCATCGGCGCGGCCGGCTTCACCGTCGCGTCGGTGGTCTGCGGCCTGGCCACCTCACCGGAGATGCTGATCGGCAGCCGGATCGCGCAAGGCCTGCTCGGCGCGGTGATGATTCCGCAGGGGTTCGCGATCATCAAGGCGGTCTTCCCGGCCGAGGAGATCGGCAAGGCGTTCAGCCTGTTCGGCCCGGTGATGGGCCTGTCGGCGGTCGCCGGACCGGTGATCGCCGGACTGCTGATCGACGCGGACTGGTTCGGCGCCGGCTGGCGGATGATCTTCTTCATCAACGTGCCGATCGGCCTGCTGGCCCTGTTCGGTGCGCTGCGTTATATGCCCGAGGTGAAGACGGCGGGCGCGTCCCGGCTCGACCCGCTCGGCGTGATCCTGGTCAGCCTGGCCTCCGGACTGCTGATCTACCCGCTGGTGCAGGGCCGGGAGCTCGACTGGCCGGCTTGGTCGATCGCGATGCTGATCTCGTCCATCGGGGTTTTCGCGCTGTTCGGCCGGCGGGAGCGCCGGTCCGGAAACCCGGTGATCGACCCGTCGCTGTTCCGCAGCCGGGGGTACGTCGCGGGGCTCGGCGTGATCAGCACGTTCTTCCTCGCGATGTCCGGTTTCCTGCTGGTGTTCAACCTGTTCACCCAACTGGGCCTGCACTACAGCCCGCTGCGCGCAGGCCTCGCGATGGTGCCGTTCTCGCTCGGGATCGCGATCGGCGCGCCGCTGTCCGGCGGCCTGCTCGCGCCGCGACTCGGCCGCAAGGCGCTGCAACTCGGGATCGTGGTGATGGCGCTGGCGATGGTCGGCGTGTGGTTCACCCTGCACCTGTACGGCGACCAGACCACGGTCTGGAACCTGGTCCCGGCCACGTTGGTGACGGGGATCGGCGCGGGCATGGTGTTCGCCCCGCTGTTCGACATCATCCTGGCCTCGATCGACGACCAGGCGGCGGGCTCGGCGTCCGGCGTACTGACCGCGATGCAGCAGTTCGGCGGCGCCATCGGAGTGGCGGTGATCGGCACGATCTTCTTCCAGCTCCTGCCGTCCCACGAGTTCCTCGGCGCCACCAAGTCGGCCACCCTGGTCGCCGTCGGCTTGTTCGTCATCAGCCTGCTGGTCTCCTTCCTCCTCCCGAAGAAGGCCCGGGAAGGCGCATCCGTTCACTGACCCCCATCGCCGGGCATGGCAAAGCCCCGCTCACCGG
>NZ_BAAAOS010000010.1:14385-132056 GCF_039530625.1 Kribbella sancticallisti
TGAGCGGGGCTTCGGGTTTGCTCAGTTGAACGAGTCGCCGCAGGCGCAGGAGCCGGTCGCGTTCGGGTTGTCGATCGTGAAGCCCTGCTTCTCGATCGAGTCCACGAAGTCGATCGACGCACCCTTGAGGTACGGCGCGCTCATCCGGTCGGTCACAACGCTGACGCCACCGAAGTCGGCCACCACGTCACCGTCGAGCTGACGCTCGTCGAAGAACAGCTGGTACCGCAGGCCGGAGCAACCGCCCGGCTGCACGGCGACGCGCAGCGCGAGGTCGTCGCGACCTTCCTGGTCCAGCAGCGCCTTCACCTTGGCAGCAGCCCCGTCGGTCAACAGGATGCCACTGGCCGTAGTTGCGGCCTGCTCGGTCTGCGCTTCAGTCATTCCTGACTCCAGTCATCTCTTGAGCGCTCGGTCGCTATGGGCAGGCGGCCGCGCGCGGAAAGTCCGCTGTCATCCGGGTCAACAGCAGTCGATCCCGAACCATTCCCATGGTCGCACACCAATTTCGGGGATCAAGCAGGCGGCTCACCGGCTGAACCCGGGCCGGTACCGCGTACGCCGTACGCTCAGCGCGCCCAGGTCCGGGCGACCCGCTCGGCGACGGCCGCCAGCGAGCCGTGCGGGTCGGCGAACGCCTGCTCCTCGCCGACCGCGTCGACCAGCGAATACGCCGACTCGACGCCCATCGTGCGCATCTCCCGGGCCCCGATCTGCACCTTCCCGGCCAGGACGACGCACGGCCGCATCGCGTCGTTCGCCACCTTCGCGACGCCCGAGATCACCTTGCCGTCGCGGGACTGGAAGTCGAACGCGCCCTCGCCGGTCAGTACCAAATCCACTTGCCCGGCCTTCGCCTCCAACCCGGTCAGCGACGCCACCAGGTCGATCCCGGACACCCGCTCGGCGCCGAGCAGCAACAGCGCGTAGCCGAGTCCGCCGGCCGCGCCCGCGCCCTTCTGGTCGGCCGTCTTGCGCCCGGCGAGCTCCGCGAACTTGGTCAGGTACCCGTCGACCGCGGGCTTCCGGTCGTCGGTGATGCCCTTCTGGGTGCCGAAGATGTTGGTCGCACCCCGCAGCCCGAGCATCGGGTTCTCGACGTCGCTGGCGGCCACGAACTCGATCCCGGCCAGCCGGCTCCTGGCCGGCTCGAGGTCCACCTCGGTCAACTCGGCCAGCCCCGTGGCGCCTTTGTCCAGCTCACCACCGGCCGCGGTCGCACCCAGCGCGGCCAGCAGTCCCGCGCCGGCATCGTTCGTGCCGGACCCGCCGAGGCCGAGGATGATCCGCTTGGCACCGGCGTCCACCGCCGCGGCGATCAACTGACCCACGCCGTACGTGCTCGCGTCCTCCGGCCGCCGGTCAGCCGGCTCGACCAGGTGCAGCCCACAGGCCTGAGCGGTCTCGATATACGCCGTCTCCCCCGCCACGAGCACGGTCGCGGGAACCTCGTCGCCGAGCGGACCACGCACCGTCACGGACAACAAGGTGCCATCGACAACAGCCGCCAGTACGTCGATGAACCCGGGCCCGCCATCCGCCATCGGCGCCACCAGTACTTCGGCCTGCGGATCCCGCCGCCGCCACCCTTCCTCGATGGCAGCCGCGGCCTCGACCGCAGTCAACGTCCCAGCAAACTTGTCCGGAGCAATCAGCACGCGCATAGCCGACATCCTCCCCTACCCGCTCCTCACCGCGCTGCACCGGAACCACCTCCCGGACAGGTAGCGGCGACGGCGTTGGCCGCGCGGCGGCCGGAGACCAAGGCGCCCTGGATGGAAGCCGTGTCGCGGTGGTCGCCGGCGATGAAGAGGTTGTCGCCGAGGGAGACGGGCTGGCGGGCGACGAGTGGGGCGGGTTGTTCGGGGAGGGCCTCGCGGATGTCGTGGCGGGTGATGAGGTTCCAGGCTCCGGCTGAGCGGCCATAAAGGCGAGTCAGCTGGATCCGGACCTCGCTCTCGACGGCACTCGTCGGCCAGAGGGTGGTCGCTTGGATCAGGTGGCGGCCGGGTGGCGCGTAGGACGGCGCTACGTTGGAGATGACCGCTGTGTTGACGATGGGACCGTCTCGGCGACCGTCGACTACCAGGAGCTTGTCGGTTCTCGGTGGCTCGTCGGCGGCGAACCAGTAGGTGCTCAGACCCTTCATCCGCGGCGCCCGAACGCGGACGAGTCCGACTGATGGGTTGGTCGCGACCACGACCGCCTTCGCGGCGAGTTCGCCGTCCGTGGTCTTGACCGAGGTCCCGCTGACCGAAACCACCCGTACGCCGGTACGCACGGGCTCGGCCAGTCGTGCCGCCAGTTGCCGAGGTAGCGCATTCATCCCGTCGGCCGGCAGGCCCGGAGTACCGAGGAGGAAGGCGCGCAGCAGCAACCGCACGAAAGCAGCCGAGGTGGAGCCGTCGTCAGAGGCAAGCACTCCGGCCAGGAACGGTTCGAGGATCTCGTGGCGCAGTCGTCCGTCGACGCCGGCTCGATCCAACGACTCAGCCAGCGGTACGTCGGGGCCGTGGAGCAGGCGTGGCACGGAGCCGAGTGCAGGTGCTGCCCAGGCTGCCAGTCGGGCAAGCTCTACAGGGCGGACGTATCCGCTGAGGAGCGAACGCCTGATCAGTCCGGGTTCGCGCCGGGGGTCGGCGACGGTCGCAGTACCGGCGGCTCCTGCGACGGCCACACCGGCGGCGAAGTACCGCAGGTCAAGGGCCGGTAGGTCGAAGTACCGTCGGGCGGCCGGATAGGAGGGGTTGAGCAACTGAAATCCCCGGTCGCACCGGAAGCCGTCGACCAGTTCGGTCCGGACTCGCCCACCGACCTCATCGGCCGCTTCGAGGACCGTGACGGCGAGGCCCTTCTCCTGCAGCCCGACGGCCCAGTTGAGCCCGGCGAGCCCTGCCCCGACCACGACCACGTCAGTCATTCCCCGATGTTTCCACAGTCGTCTGCTACGAGCAGATCGCGCTGTCTGGAGGCGTGTCCCGGCCTAGCCTCGAACACATGGAGCTTGTGGAACTCAGGCCGGAGCTGCACCTGCTGCGCTTCCCCGTCGGTCAGGCCTACCTCTGGCAGGACGCGGACGGACTGACCCTGATCGACACCGGTCCGGTCGGCGCCGGCGAAGCGATCAGACTGGCCATCGAAGACCTCGGCCACCATCACCGGGACCTTCGCCGCATCGTGCTCACCCACGCGCACGGCGATCACGCCGGATCCGCCGCGGAGATCAGGGAGTGGAGTGACGCACCGCTGCTGGTCCATCGGAACGACGCTCCGCTGGTCGAGGGAATCCTGCCGGTGCCGCCTCCCGTGCTCCTCGACTGGGAGCGGCCGCTGTTCGCCCTCGTCGACGGGCATCTCGGCGCCCCACCGGTCGCAGTGGACCAGGAGGTGAGTGACGGCGACATCCTCGACTTCGGCGGCGGCGCGCACGTGATCTCGATCCCCGGGCACACCGCGGGCAGCATCGCCCTCCACCTCCCCCGGTACGGCGTCCTCTTCACCGGAGACGCGGTGGCGGAGTACGAGGGTCAGCTCATCCTCGGCGTCTTCAACCAGGACCGGACGGCGGCCACCCACTCACTCAGCCGGCTGGCCGGCTTCGACGCCGGGATGCTGTGTTTCGGTCACGGTGAGCCGGTCCGGTCCGGCGGCACGGCCCGGCTGCGAGAACTCGCGATGATTTCGCATTCTGAGCAGTGACGTGCACCATGCGGCCGGGCAGGTCGGGCGTGGCACGATGGTTGACGTGACGACCATCGCAGAGGGTTCGAAATCACTCCCGTTGCTCTTCCTGGGCCGGGACACCGATCCGCACTCCGAACGCGGGGTGGAGTGCCCGGGCGCCCTCCCGCCGGCCTCCGACCCGAACCTGGTCGAGCGCGCCCTGAAGGCGAAGGCGGCGCTCGGTGACCAGGTGTTCGTGCTCGGTCACCACTACCAGCGCGACGAGGTGATCCAGTTCGCCGACGTGACCGGTGACTCGTTCAAGCTCGCCCGCGACGCGGCGGCCCGCCCGGACGCGCCGTACATCGTGTTCTGCGGCGTGCACTTCATGGCCGAGTCCGCCGACATCCTCACCAACGAGAACCAGACGGTGATCCTGCCGGACCTCGCGGCCGGTTGCTCGATGGCCGACATGGCCCGGATCCAGCAGGTCGAGGCGGCCTGGGACGCGCTGGCCGACGCCGGCGTCGCCGATGTCACCGTGCCGGTCACCTACATGAACTCCAGCGCCGACATCAAGGCGTTCTGCGGCCGCAACGGCGGCGCCGTCTGTACGTCTAGCAACGCCGACGTCGCTCTCGACTGGGCCTTTCAGCAGGGCGAGAAGGTGCTCTTCCTCCCCGACCAGCACCTCGGCCGCAACACCGCGGTTCAGAAGATGGGCATCAGCCTGGACGAGTGCGTCGTGTACGACCCGCACAAGCCGGGCGGCGGCCTGACCCCGGAGCAACTCGCCGACGCGAAGATGATCCTGTGGCGCGGCCACTGCTCGGTCCACGGCCGGTTCACCGCTGCCGCGGTCGACGACGTCCGCTCCCGTGTCCCCGGCGTCAACGTGATCGTCCACCCCGAGTGCCAGCACGAGGTCGTCCTCAAGGCGGACCTGGTCGGCTCGACGGAGTACATCATCAACACCCTCGAGGCAGCCGAGCCCGGTACGTCGTGGGCCGTCGGCACCGAGCTCAACCTGGTCCAGCGCCTGGCCAAGCAGCACACCGACAAGAACATCGTCTTCCTCGACAAGACGGTCTGCTACTGCGCCACGATGAACCGCATCGACCTCCCCCACTTCGTCTGGGCCCTGGAGAACCTCGTCGCCGGCACCGTCGTCAACCCGATCAAGGTCGACCCCGAGACCGAGCAGTACGCCAAGATCGCCCTCGACCGCATGCTCGCCCTCCCCGGCAAGACCCGCGACTAGTACGTCGGCGCCTGTGCCCCGCGGCGCTTCCGCGCACGCGGGGCTCAGGTACGGGAGCGGCCGACGAGGTTGAGGGCGAGGTCGACGTACAGGCGGGCGACCTCCTCGGCGCTGGCCGGGCCGCCGGTCTGGAACCACTGGGACAGCGCGGTACACATCGTGACCACCGCCCGAGAGGCTTCGTGTGCGTGCGGGGTCGTGAACGAACCGTCCCGGGTCGCGTGCTCGACCTCGAGGTCGACCATGCGCTGGACGGCACGCCGGGACGCCGCGACCCGCTCGTGCGCCACCGGTTCCAGGCTGCGCATCTCGCTGGCTCCGACGAACCCGAGCTCGCGCCGGTGGGTGTGGAACAGCGCCAGACACTCGACCAGCAAGGCGAATCTCTCGACCGGATCCGCTCCCTCGGTCCGCGCCGCGCGCATCCGGGCCTGGAGGTCCTCCATCGTCAGGTCGAGGATCGCGACCAGCATCTCCTGCTTGCTGGCGTAGTGGTGATAGACGCCGGGCACTGACAGACCGGCCCGCTGCGCGATGTCCCGGATGGTCGCGCCGTGGTACCCGACCTCGAGGAAGGCCGCGAGCGCAGCCGCCAGCGGCGCGTCCAGCTCGATCGGCGGGAACCGCCGCCAGTCGTCGCCGACGGCAACCGTTCCCACCGCGCCACGGGTGGAGCGCTTGGGCCCGTCCGTGGGCGGGGCGGGGAACAACTGCTCGACCGGGACGTCGAGCAACCCGGCGATCTGCGCCAACCGGACGGCATCGACGCCCGTCCGCCCGTTCTCCACAGCGCTCAGCGTCGCCGGGCTGACAGCAAGGTCGCCCGCCAGCCGCCGGAGGCTGACGCCGCGCGCCATCCGCAACTGGCGGACCCGGCGGCCGATCGTGGCCCGGGGGTCGGTATCGGTCGCGGGCTGTTCAGACACGCGCGCCGGATCGCTCGGTGTTACTCATGGCTGAACACTCTACGTTGCTCCCCACCCTGAGCCCCGCATCCCGGCGAGGACACGGCCGCCCGGATCTTGACAGCCTCAGATGATGTCCGCAAGGTTGTTCATCACAGACCGATCGCTCGCTCGGTAGCTACGACACCGGAGGTCAGGATGACTGAGACAACCGCGCCGTACGTCGGCGACCTGCTCAAGGACTCGCCGAAGAACTGGGGCAAGTGGGGTTCGGACGACGAGGTCGGTGCGCTCAACTACCTCGGCCCGGCGGAGGCCCTCGCCGCCGCCACCTTGGTCCGGTCAGGAAAGGTCTTCACCCTGCAGATGCCGATGGGCAACCCGGCCGGGGATCCGGTCTGGCCCGGCCGTCGCGGCTCCGAGCGGTACATGCTGCTCGACGAGAGCCACTGGCTCGCCGACAAGGGACCGACCTTCCCCGGTGGTCTGCACTACGCCGACGACGCGATGTCCGCGTTCCTCCAGGGCTCCACGCAGTACGACGCCCTCGGTCACGTCTGGTACGACGGTCAGATCTGGAACGGGTTCGACGCCACCAGCACGATCGGCGGGATGGCCAAGGCCAGCGTGCAGCCGATCGCGGAGAAGGGCGTCGTCGGCCGCGGCGTACTGCTGGACATCGCCCGGCACCGCGGCATGGAGACTCTGGGCAAGGGCGAGACCTTCACCCACGAGGATCTGCTCGCCTGCGCCGGCGCCCAGGGTGTGGAGATCCGGCCGCGCGACATCCTGGTGATCAGGACCGGCTTCCTGAACCTCTTCCACCAACTCGGCAAGGAAGCCTTCTACGACGGCTTCAACGAACCCGGCCTGACCTACTCCCCGGAACTCGTCCAGTGGTTCCACGAACTGGAGGTGCCGAACCTGGTCACCGACACGATCGCCAACGAGGTGACCATCGACCCCGAGAGCGGCGTGGCGTTGCCGCTGCACTGTGCGCTGATGCGCAACCTCGGCATCACGTTCACCGAGATCTGCGATCTCGACAAGCTGGCCGGCGACTGCGCCGAGGACGGCCAGTGGGACTTCATGTACACCGCCGCGCCGCTCAAGGTCGTGAACGGCACGGGCGCCCCGGTCAACCCGGTCGTCATCAAGTAGGCGCGGCATGAACAGCTACGACGACCGCCCCTGGCTCGGCCGGTACGCCGACGGCCAGGCGGTCGACCTCGACCCCGAGTTCACCGACGCCCTGGCGATGTTCCGCGCGTCGGTCGCCGGCCGCCCGGACACGGTGGCGGTCAAGTACTTCGACGGCGTCCTCACCTTGCGCGATCTCGACGAACTGTCCGACGCGTTCGCCGTCGCCCTGCAGGCGAACGGGTTCGGCCGCGGCGACCGGATCGCGCTGTACCTGCAGAACGTGCCGCAGTTCGTGATCGCGTTGCTGGCGGCCTGGAAGGCGGGCGGCATCGTCGTACCGGTCAACCCGATGAGCAAGCAGCGCGAGCTGTCCTATCTGCTGGCGGACTCCGGCGCCACCGTGCTGCTGTGCCTGGAGGGCCTGTACTCCGCGGTCGCGCGCGACGTCGTCGCCGACACCGATGTGAGATTCGTGGTCACCACCAGCGAACTGGCCTACCAGAGCCGGGACGACGAGCGGGTCTTCAAGGGCATCGAACGCACCCGGCACGAGGGCACCTCCGACTTCGTCGAGCTCATCGACGCGCACAGCGGCGGCCGGCCGGAGCCGGTGTCGTACGACGTCGACGACGTGGCTTTCCTGACCTACACCTCCGGCACCACCGGTACGCCCAAGGGCGCGATGAACACGCACGGGAACGTGACCTACAACGCGCAGGTGTACCGCGACTGGTGCCGGCTGGGCCCGGACGACACGGTCCTCGGCGTCGCGCCGCTGTTCCACATCACCGGGCTGATCGCCCACATCGCGGTCTCCCTGCTGATCCCCGCGCCGCTGGTGCTGGCCTATCGGTTCGAGCCGGGAGTCGTGCTCGACGCGATCCGTGAGCACCGGACGACGTTCACGGTCGGCGCCATCACCGTGTTCATCGCGCTGTCGAACACCCCGGGCGTGACGCGTGCGGATCTCGCGTCGCTGAGGACGGTCTACTCCGGCGGTGCACCGATCGCCCCCAGCACCGCACGGAGCTTCCAGGACTCCTTCGGCATCTACGTGCACAACGTCTACGGACTGACGGAGACGACCTCGCCCTCGCACCTCGTACCGCCGCGGGTGGCGGCGCCGGTGGACCCGGCCAGCGGCGCGCTGTCGGTCGGTGTGCCCGCCCCCGGAACGATGGTGCGCATCCAGGATGACAACGGCAACGATCTTCCGGCCGGGGAGATCGGTGAGATCGTGACGTCGGGGCCCCAGGTGGTGCTCGGCTACTGGAACAAACCCGACGAGACCGCGCATGCGCTGCCCGGCCGGCAGTTGCGCACCGGTGATGTCGGGTACATGGACGCAGACGGCTGGTTCTACATCGTCGACCGCAAGAAGGACCTGATCAACGCGTCCGGGTACAAGGTCTGGCCGAGAGAGGTGGAGGACGTGCTGTACGAGCACCCGGCGGTACGCGAGGCCGCCGTCATCGGCGTACCGGACGAGTACCGGGGTGAGACCGTCAAGGCGTTCGTCAGCCTGAAACCCGGGACGACCGCGACCCCGGACGACCTGATCGCCCACTGCAAGGAGCGGCTCGCGGCGTACAAGTATCCGCGCGGCGTCCAGCTCATCGACGAGCTGCCGAAAACGGTGACCGGCAAGATCCTGCGGCGCGAGCTGCGGAAGCGGTCGGGGTGACGGACACCGCCGGCACCCTGGCCGGTCTCGATCTCGTTGCCCTGCGCGTCTATTTGGCGGAACGGCTGCCGGGCGGGCTGAGCGGCGAGTTGTCGGCCGAGCTGATCGCGGGCGGACGGTCGAACCTGACCTATCTGCTCGACGACGGCGACCGACGCTGGGTACTTCGGCGGCCGCCGCTGGGGCACGTGCTCGAGACCGCACACGACATGGGCCGCGAGTACCGGGTCCTGTCCGCGCTGGCGCCGACGCCGGTGCCGGTTCCACAGCCGTTCCTGCTCTGCGCCGATGTCAGCGTGATCGGAGCGCCGTTCTACCTGATGGAGTACGCCGAAGGCACGGTCTATCGCACCGCTGACCAGCTGCGTTACCTGTCGCCCAGGACCGCGCAGTCCCTCGCGGACGCGCTCGTCGACACGCTCGGGGTGTTGCACGAGGTCGATCCGGCTCGCGTGGGTCTGTCCGAACTGGGCCGGGCGGACGGCTACCTCGAGCGGCAGGTCCGGCGCTGGGGGAAGCAACTCGCCGCCTCGCGGTCCCGGGACATCCCCGGCATCGACCGCCTGGGCGAGAGACTCGCGCAGGACGTACCGCGGTCGTCCCGTACTGCCGTGGTGCACGGCGACTACCGGCTCGACAACGTGGTCGTCGAGGAACGAGCCGGCGTCCCCCGGATCCGCGCCGTGCTCGACTGGGAGATGGCGACGATCGGTGATCCGCTCACCGATCTCGCCTCGATGCTCGTCTGGTGGGACGGCATCGCCGGGATGAACAGTCCGGTGGCCGCGGTACCGGGCGAGTGGCCCGCCTTCCCCTCCGGCAGCCGGCTGCTCGAGCGGTACGCCGCCGGCCACCCTGTTGCCTTCGGCAACATGCCTTGGTACCTGGGATTCGCGTACTACAAGCTGGCCGCGATCTTCGAGAGCATCCATTTCCGCGACCTGCGGGGACACACCGTCGGCGCCGGCTTCGACCGGCTGGCCGAACTGGTCGCGCCGCTGGTGGACCGCGGCCATCGGGCCCTCGACGGCTGAGCCGGCGACACGCGTTCGATTCGGAGGAGAAGACCAGATGTCGACGATCGCAGGGGTGGACGTCTCACTGCGAGCGCAGGAGCTGACGGACCGCATGGCCGTGTTCCTGCACGAGCATGTACTGCCCGCGGAACCGCTGTACGAGGCCTACCGCGCCGCGGCCGGGCCCGCTGATCACACCGTCCCGCCGGTGGTCGAGGAGCTGAAACTGCGGGCGCAGTCGATTGGCCTGTGGAATCTGTTCCTGCCGGCCGAGTCCGGGCTGACGCAGCTCGAGTACGCGCCGATCGCGGAACTGTCCGGCTGGAGTCACGACCTGGCGCCGGAGGCGATCAACGGGCAGGCGCCGGACACCGGCAACATGGAACTGCTGCACCTGCTGGGCACGCCGGAGCAACGCTGCGCGTGGCTGGAGCCACTGCTCGCCGGCCGGATCCGGTCGGCCTTCGCGATGACCGAGCCGGAGGTGGCGAGCAGCGACGCGACCAACATCGCCACCCGGATCGAGCGGGACGGCGACGAGTACGTCATCACCGGGCGCAAATGGTGGGTCACTGGCGCGGCCGATCCGCGCTGCGCGGTGCTGATCGTGATGGGCCGGACGGATCCGGCCGCGCCGGTACACCGACGGCAGACGATGGTGATCGTGCCGATGGCCACCCCCGGCGTCACGGTCGTCCGTGACCTGCCGATCTTCGGGCGCCACGACCAGCACGGGCATGTCGAGCTGCGGCTCGACGGCGTCCGCGTCCCGGTTGCCAACGTGCTGGGTGAGGAGGGCGGCGGGTTCGCCGCGGCACAGGCCCGGCTCGGACCGGGACGTATCCACCACTGTCTGCGCGCGCTCGGGGCTGCCGAGCGAGCATTGGCGATGCTGTGCGACCGGGCGCGGCGACGGGTGGCGTTCGGAGTACCGCTGGCCGAGCAGGGTGTTGTCCAGCAGCAGATCGCCGAATCCCGGCTGGCGATCGATCAGGCTCGCTTGCTCTGCCACCAGGCGTGCCACGTCATCGACACGGCGGGCAACAAGGCCGCCCGGCACCTGGTGGCGATGGCGAAGGTCGCCGCGCCGCGCGCCGCCGCGGCGGTCATCGACCGGGCCATCCAGGTGCACGGCGGAGCCGGGCTGTCCGACGCGACTCCGTTGGCGGCGATGTACGGCTGGCACCGGGCCATGCGATTGTTCGACGGTCCGGACGAGGTGCACCTGCAGTCGCTGGCCAGAGCCGAGTTGGCCCGTACGCCGGTGCTGCCGCTATGACCAGCCGGATCCGGTACCGCGGCGCGGGCGGAGCGGCGTACATCACGTTGGCCCGTCCCGACCGGCGGAACTCGCTCGACCTGGCCACCTTGGACGAGCTCGGACGGTCGGTGCGCCGGGCCCGCGCCGACGACGTCCGGGTCGTGGTGCTCGCGGCCGACGGCGACGCGTTCAGTGTCGGCGGCGACCTCGTCGCGATCGCCGCCGCCGACGATCGCGAGCAGTACGTCGAGGACCTGGCCGAGACACTGCACCGGGCGATCACCGAGTTGCACAACCTCGAGGCGGTCGTTGTGTCCGTCGTCACCGGTGTCGCGGCTGGTGCCGGCGTCGCGCTGGCGGCAGCGGCGGACGTCGTACTGGCAGCGCACTCGGCCAGGTTCTCGATCGCCTACACCAAGGTCGGTCTCTCGCCGGACGGCGGAACCAGCCTGCTCTCCGCATCGCTCGGGCTGCACAGGGCTCTCTATCTCGCGCTGCTCAACCCGCTGCTCACCGCGGAGGAGGCGATGACCGCCGGCCTCGTCGCCGAGGTACATCCCGACGACGAGCTCCCAGCCGCCGTGGAACGGGTGGTCGGCACGCTGCTGACCGGCTCGCGGACCGCTCAGGTGGTGGCCAAACGGCTACTCCGCTGCGCTTCCTCCCCGGACCCGGCCTGGGTGATGCGCCGCGAGGCACTCACGATCCGCGCCGCGGTCGGTAGCGCCGACGCACAGGAAGGGATCGCAGCGTTCCTCGACAAGCGCCGACCGCGCTTCCCGAGTGCTGGTGGCTCGTCAGCGGGAGACGCGGGTTGAGGCGTACCAGGTGGCGAGTAGGTCGGGGATCCGGTCGGGGGCCCAGCGGTTCACTGGGTCGATGCGGGTGTTGATGGAGGCCAGGCCTTTGGCCAGTTCGCCTACTACGTCGCCTTGCCAGGGGACGACGGCGCCGTCTTCGGGGGCGACGATGACGGCGGGGCCGCCTCGGTCGACGCAGACGACGGGGCAGCCGCTGGCCAGGGCCTCGGCTACTGCCCAGCCGGCGGCTTCGCGCAGAGCTGGGGCGAGGAGGGCGTCGGCGCGGAGGAGGGCGGTGAGGACTTCCTCACGCGGGAGCTGGCCGGCGAACTCGACCCGGTCCCGGACGCCGAGTTCCTCCGCGAGGCGTTCGGCGCGGCGCCAGTCGGGGCCGTCGCCGATCACGCGGAGCTCCCAGTTCGCGGCTTCCGGGCGGGCCAGGACGCTGATTGCCATCAGCACCCCTTTCCACGGGATCAGCCGGCCGACGAACAGCGCGGTCTTGGTGCCGGCGGCGCCGTACGGTTCGCGCGGGCCGCACGCGGTGGCGAAGCGGCTGATCGCGACGTTCGGCTGGACGACGACCTCGCGCGCGTACCGGGCGAAGTACTCGGCGACGTCCTTGTTCTGGGCAACCACCAGATCGGCGCTCTGGGCAAGCTTTCGCCCGACCAGCTTGCGGCACAGGCCGGTGTAGCCGCGGCGTACGAGTTCGGTCAGCATGCCGCGCGAGCCGAGCCAGTGCGCCATCGACAACGGTGCCGTGGTCGAACCACCGACCGGTCCCCAGATCACCTTGGCCGACGACTCCTGCACCACCCCGGCCGGCATCCAGTCCACGGCGAAGGTCAGGTGGTGGATGACGTCGAAGGAGTGCTCGGCGTGCAGGCGCTGCGCAGTACGGCCGGCCAATCGCTGCCAGAGCGGGTAGTACCAGTACACGTCCGCGGGCCGGCGCCGGAGCTTGAACAGCCAGTTCGGCAGTTCCAGCGGGACCACCGTCAGCGAAGGGATCGGCCGGATCGCCAGTTCCTCGGCGATCTCGTGCGCGAACTTGCCGCGGGTCAGCAGCCAGACGTCGTGATCGCGGGCAGCGGCCTTGGCCCAGGCCCAGCCGGCCCCCGGCTCGGACCCGCCGTTCGGCCGGCACGCGTAGGCGCTGACCAGGATCTTCGGCCGGCTCGACATCAGCTTGTGCCCTCCAGCAGCCGGCGCAGGTCCGTGCTGGAGGTGGAGGCGGTGTACGGGAAGTAGTGCACGCTGGCACCGACCTCGCCGAGCAGCTTCTCCAGCCGCAGACCCTTCTCCGTACCCTTCCAGTCGTCACCCTTGAAGAGCACGTCGTAGCGCAGTTGCTTCCACATCTCGAACTTGTCGCTGGACCAGTCACTGACCACCTGGTCGACCAGCCCGATGGCCTGGACGACCTCCATCCGCTCGTCGTGCGGAACCACCGGCGGCCGGCCCTTGATCCGGGTCACCACGTCGTCCTCGACGACGCCGGCGATCAGGAAGTCGCAGTGCTCGCTGGCCCGGCGCAGGATGTTGAGGTGGCCGATGTGGAACATGTCGTACACGCCGGGGGCGTAGCCGATCACGCCCATCAGCTGTTCACCTCCGCCGCCCGCGCGGCCGGCTGCAGGGTGGCCATCTCCTTGTACCACTTGACGATCGCGGCCAGCAGGAACAGCAGATTCGCCGCCAGCAACGCGCCGTACAGGGTGGTGAAGACGGTCGGCCGGCCGAAGGTGAGGAAGACCAGGCACAGTACGCCGTAGTCGCTCGGTGCGATCAGCAACGACTTCAGCACGGAGTCACCACGGACGTTGCCCTTCGCGCCACCGTGCCGGCGACGCAACTGGTCGATCAGGATCAGGCCGAAGAACATCACCGCGGACACGCACAGGTAGGCCAGCGGGACGAGCAGCACCAGTTCGTTGCTGAAGGCATCGAAGCGGTAGAGCGAGATCAGTACCGCGCTGTGCAGCAGGACGATCTTCACGCAGTCGATCATGTGGTCGAGCCACTCCCCCAGCGGCGAGCCGCCGCCGCGGAGCCTGGCGAGCTGCCCGTCGGCGGAGTCGAGCGCGTAGCCCAGCACCAGCAGGGCGGTCACGGCCAACGCCAGCGGCAGGCTCGGTTCGACGGTGGCGATCAGCACGATCCCGACCAGCGAGCAGAACCCGCTGCTCAAGCTGACCTGGTTCGGCGTACGGCCGGCCAGGAACGCGCCGGCGGCCAGATACCGGCCGATCCGGCGGTTGACGAACCTCGAGTACGCCGGGGTGCCGGCCGACGGCTTCTGCGCGCTCGACAGTTCGGCGACCACGTCGCCGACGGAGCGGCCGCTCATGCGACGGAACTGCGCGACTGCCGCTGGTCGATCGCGGCGCGCAGGATCTGGCTGCGGGAACCGCGTCCGGGCGCCAGTTCGCTGACCAGGCCGGCGGGAATCCCGTCGAACTCGTCAGGACCCAGCACTCCGTCGGTACCACCGGCAGCGAACACGGTCTCGACCCCCAGCGCACCGATCAGCCAGTCCGGCTCCGCGACGCCATCCACCACGACCACCTCGTCGACGCAGCGCAACTGCCCGACGATCTGGGCCCGCTCGACGATCGGCACGAACGGCCGGGCTCCCCAGGCGTCCTCGGCCCAGTCGTCGGTCAGGATGCCGACGACCAACCGGTCGCACTGCTGCTTCGCCTGCTCGAGCACGTCGAGATGCCCGACGTGGAACAGATCGAAGACCCCGGTCAGATAGCCGATGCGTTGCGGCACTCTGTACTCCCCCATCGAGCCCCCGCGGGCCCTGCCCCTGCGCCCCCCGGGCGACTGGAAAACTGAACTCCTGGCGAACATCCGGACAACCGGTCCCCACCAGTGACTGACGTGACCCCCCACGTCAGCGGAGACCTTACACCGAGTAATCATCGACGACCTAGCGCCCCCGGTCACCGCGTGCCTGGCCGCGTCGGCCGGTCCGGGTGCCGGCCGCGTGCCGCGCGATCGCATCGGCGTAGATCCTCTCCGTGGCCGCCAGGTCCCGCTCCGGGGTGAAGCGCTCGAGATACACCTGCCGGGCTCGCTCGCCGAAGGCTACCGAAGTCGCGGGGTCGGTGAGCCACCCGAGGGCCTTCCGCAGACTTTCGGGGTCGCCCGGCTCGGTCAGCGCACCGGTCTCGCCGTCGTCGACCAGTTCCGCCAGCGCCCCGATCCGGGACGCGACCACCGGGACGCCGTGTGCGAACGCCTCGATCACCACGAGACCGAACGTCTCATAGGAACGCGCCGGAACCACGACGACGCGCGCGGTACGGAGCACTTCCATGCACCGGTCCCAGGGCAGTTGCCCGAGCACCCGGACCGACGGATCGCGCTGCGCCAGGGCGTCGGCCTCGGCCCGGAGTGGGCCGTCGCCGATCACCACCAACTCCCCCAGCGTCGGGTCCCAGGCCTGGAGCAGATCCGCGAACCCCTTGTCCTCGGCCAGCCGGCCGAGGAAGACCACCGCGTCACCGGCTCCACTGCGCACCGCGCCGTACTGCGACACCGCGTGCGGCTTGACCACGATCTGCCCGGGGTCGAATCCACCCGCGACATACCGGGAGCGGACGAACTCCGACGGCGCGACCAGGGTGGTGACGTACCGGGTCCAGGTGTGCAGAGCGTTGTGCACGCTGATTCCCGTCGCCAGCGGCAGGCTCTGCACCTTCGAGTCCCGATAGCAGCCGCGCACTACTCCGCGCCACGCGATCCGGCCGACGCAGTCCTCGCAGGGGCCGCCGTCGCGTTGCAGGACGGCGTTCGCGCACATCAGCCGGAAGTTGTGGAGCGTGGCCACCACCGGCAGATCCAGCCGATGGGCGGCGCGCAGTACCGACGGGCTGAAGAGCGGGAACGTGTTGTGCACGTGAACGATGTCAGGACGCTGCTTCTGCAATCGGAAGGTTAAATCGCGTTCGGCCGAGAATGACCATACGGAGCGAAACGGTAACAGTGCGCGATCAGTCCGGCTCATTTGGGCTATTTCGTCGCTGTTCTGTGCATACAGGTCGACGTCATGTCCTGAGCTACGCAAAAAATCAGCTGTTTGATCGACCACGGTGTTCTCACCACTGGGTTGACCCGAACGGTAACGGTTGTGCAACATGGCGACCCGCATGACATCACCTTAAGTGTTCGCGGTGGTGACAACTGGTACGTCAGGCCGCACCTGGGGACGAAACGACCGCGCGCCGATACACCCGGAGGGTGCTTTGAGGAAGTTGTTGGTCGCAGCCCTTATCGCCGTGGCGTTGGCTGTCGTTACAGTCGCTTACCCCGTCATCTCTCACCACAAGAACGCGGCATCCGCCGATAAGTCACGCGATGCGGCCCAGAACGGCCCGTCCGGTTCCGCGGTCCTCCCCTCCAACGACCCGACCGTGAAGCCGACCCAGGCCCCGGGCACCGTCTCCACCAAGCCGCCGACCACCGGCCCGACGTCATCTGCGAGCAGCACGCCCACCAGTACGGCCACCAAGTCCGAGCCGACGACCACGACCACGACCAAGCCCGCCGAACCGGCCGTCGGTGAGAGCGACGCAGGCCCAGCGGTGGCCGGTCCCTGCAGCGGCGTGGTGATCAAGCCCGGCCAGAACGCCCAGTCCGTGGTCAACTCCCAGCCGGCCGGCTCCACCGTCTGCTTCGCGGCCGGTCGGCACCGGATCAGCCAGACGATCCGGCCGAAGGCGAACATGACGATCGCCAGCTCCGCCCGTGCGATTCTGACCGGTTCGGTGCCCCTCACCAGCTGGAGCAAATCGGGCGCGTACTGGGTCAGCCGCGGCGCGCTGCCGGCGGCGTACGGGAAGGCCGGGCAGTGTGAGGACGACAAGGCGAACATCTGCCACCTGCGGGAGCAGGTGTTCGTTGACGGCACCCACCTGACGCGGGTCGCATCCCTGGCCGCCGTCAAGCCGGGCAGCTTCTACGCCGACTACACGGCGGACGCGATCTACCTCGGCAGCAACCCGGCTGGACGCTCGGTCGAGATGTCCAGCACGCCGACCGCGATCGAGTCGAACCAGCCGGGCGTGACCGTCCGCGGCCTGACCATCGAGCACTTCGCCAGCCCGGCGCAGGCCGGTGCGCTGGTCTCCGGCCCGGCCTGGACCGTGAAGGCGAACGAGGTCCGCTGGAACAAGTCGGTCGGCCTGATGCTGGTGAAGGCGAACAGCGCCAGGATCGAGCGCAACCTGGTGCACCACAACGGTCAGCTCGGCCTCGGCCAGTACAACTCGCTCAAGGCGAACGTCACCCGCAACGTGATCACGTACAACAACACCGACGGCTTCTGGATCGCCGACTGGGAGTCCGGCGGGATGAAGTCCACCCGCTCCTCGGGCACCGTCAGCGGCAACGTGATCCGGGCCAACAAGGGCGTCGGGATGTGGGCGGACGTGGCCGACGACGGACGGGTGATCAGCTCCAACAAGATCCTGAACAACGCCGCCGACGGCATCCGGTTCGAGATCAGCCGCAACGGGGTGATCGAGAGCAACACGATCACCGGCAACGGCTTCGGCACCGGTCGCGGCTCCGGCTCGTCGCTGTGGGACGGCGGCGGCATCAACGTCAACACCTCGGCCAACGTGCAGGTCCGCAACAACGTCGTGACCGGCAACGTGAACGGCATCTCGATCCAGTCCCGCACCCGGGGCGACGGACCGTGGGGCCGCTACCTGCTCCGCAACGTGCGCGTCACCGGCAACACCGTCGGGATGACCGGCGGCACCCAGGCCACCGGCATGGTGCAGAACTCCGGCGCCGAGGTGCCGGCCGGCCAGCTGACCTTCAGCGGCAACCGGTACCTGCTGGACAAGCTGGCCGCGCCGCGGTTCGCCAAGTTCGGCACCAAGCTGAACGCCACCGGCTGGCGCAGTGCCGGCCTCGACACGGCGGGGAGCTTCCTGACGAGCTGAGCCGGTCCGAGACTCCCGAGCCCGATGCCCCGGGCAAGCATCACGGAGCGCAACCTCAATCACCCAGCGCAATTGATGCACCCGGCAACGACACCGAAACACGCCTGGGGCAACTGACTCAGAGATTCGCCGATTCCCCTGCTCGCAGCGAGGTCTGATCGGCAATGGGGGGCACGCGCAACGACAATGCGCATTGCCACGACTACGTCAAGTAGTAGTCTTTCTGGGGAAGGCCGCACCAGGGGGGTGCAGAGAAGTGGTACCCGAACCCCCGGAGGGTCGTCAGTGAAGAAGTCAGTGACCATCATCTGTGTGGCGGCAGCCGGTGCGGTCGCCATCACCGGAATCGTGGCGGGCACCAGATCCAACATCGCCTCGGCCTTCGGCGAGGACCGCAAGCCGGGGACCGGCGTGCTGCCGGGCGACCACCCGCGCAAGCCGTGGCCGCGCCCGACGTCGACGCCCACCGTCAGCGTGCCCACGCCGCCGCCGGTGCCGACCAGGCCGCCCACCACGCCGACCGTCAGCTCCACTCCTACTCCGACGCCGTCCTCTACGCCGACGTCTACTCCCACTCCTACGCCTCGGCCGACCACGCCGGCGCCGGGCGCCTTCCCGGCCGGACCGTCGCAGGCCCCGGCCTGCAACGGCACCACCATCAGCCCGGACCAGAACGCCGCCGACCTGATCGACCAGGCCGTCTCCGGTACGACGTTCTGCTTCGCGGCCGGCGTGCACCGGATCGACCGGCCGCTCCGCCCAAAGGCGAACATGACCCTCGGCAGCGACCAGGGCGCAGTACTGACCGGGTCCGTGCCGTTGACCGACTGGGCCGCCACCGACGGGGACTGGGTCACCAAGGGAGCCCTGCCCCCGGCGTACGGGCAGACTGGTCAGTGCGAGGACAACGTCGCGAACATCTGCTTCCTGCGCGAGCAGGTCTTCCTCAACGACAAGCACCTGAAGCGGGTGAACACCCGGGACAAGGTTGTCCCCGGCACCTTCTACGCCGACTACGCCGGGAACGCGATCTACCTGGGCGACCAGCCGCAGGGCCAGGCGGTCGAGATGTCCAAGACGTCGACCGCGATCGGGTCGAGCCAGCCCGGCGTCACGGTCCGTGGGCTGACCATCGAGCACTTCGCCAGTGTGCCGCAGGCCGGCGCGGTGGTGCTCAGCTCCGGCTGGAAGGTGTTCGCCAACGACATCCGCTGGAACCACGCGGTCGGCGCGATGCTGGTCAACGCCGACGGCGCCACGCTGGAGAAGAACCTGATCCAGTACAACGGGCAACTCGGCGTCGGGCAGTACAGCAGCACCAACGGCACGATCAAGGGCAACCAGGTCAGCAACAACAACACCGACGGCTTCTGGATCGCCGACTGGGAGTCCGGCGGCATCAAGACCACCTGGTCGACCAACGGTTCCGTCACCGGCAACCTGATCAAGCAGAACCTCGGCGTCGGCCTGTGGAGCGACGCGTACGACGACGGCCGGTTGTTCAGCGACAACCAGATCATCGACAACGCGGCGGACGGGATCCGCTACGAGATCGGCCGCAACGGCGTGATCGAGAACAACCTCATCACCGGCAACGGCCTCGGTACCGGCCGCGGCTCGGGTCGTTCGCTGTGGGACGGCGGCGGCATCAACGTCAACACGTCGGCCAACGTCCAGGTCCGCAACAACACCCTGGCCGGCAACGTGAACGGCATCTCCATCCAGTCCCGCACACGGGGCACCGGCCCGTGGGGCCTGAACCTGCTCCGCGACGTGACGGTCACCGGCAACAAGGTGACCATGCGCGGCGGCACCACAGCCACCGGGATGGTCCAGAACTCCGGCGCCGCGATCCCACTGGGCGAGGTAGTCCTCAAGGGCAACAACTACATCCTGGACAGCCTCACCGCCGACCGCTTCCAGAAGTTCGGCCAATGGTTCAGCGCCACCGAATGGCAAGCCGCCGGCCTGGACACCGACAGCAACTTCACCGTCGGCCGCTGACTCAGCTCGTCAGCGCCGTGACGTGGCCGGTGAGAAGCCCACGGAAGGTCTCGGACTCACGGAGGTCGGGCCCGAAGACGGACTCGACGCCCAGGAGCGCCTCCACCAACTGCCGAGGTTCTTGTCCGGACCCCTGCAGGGCCGCGCGAAGCTTGTCCGCCTGCGGGTCGTCCAGGGACAGTGGGCGGCCGTTCACGTCCTGGCCCCTGGCGACGTAGACCATCCAGGCAGCGACGGCCAGAGACGCCAGCCGGGGCTCGGCGTTGGCGGCCAGGCGGTCGCGGACCGTCCCGAGCAGGCGGACGGGCAGCTTGACCGAACCGTCCATTGCGACCTGGGCAGTGCGGTGTTTGAGAGCAGGGTTGGCGAAGCGCTCCAGGACGCTCGCCCCGTACGCCGTCAGATCCAGCCCGTCCGGCGGCGTCAGCGTCGGGACCACGTCGCTGGTCATCAACTGCTGCGCCAGCCGAGCGAGTTCCTCGTCGCGAACGGCCTGCGCGATCGTCTCGTAACCGCGCAGCCCGCCCAGATACGCGAGCATCGAGTGGGTCGCGTTCAGCATCCTGAGCTTCGCCTGCTCCCAGGGCGCCACGTCGTCGGTGAGCACGGCGCCGGCCCGGTCCCAATCCGGCCGGGGCCCGGCGAAGTCGTCCTCGATCACCCACTGGAGGAACGGCTCCGCGACCACCACAGCCTCGTCCCGTACTCCGAGCAGGCGCGCGGCCTCGTCCCGGTCGGCCGCCGTGGTGGCCGGCACGATCCGGTCGACCATGCTGGCGGGGAACCTGGCCACCTCCAACTGCTTCGCCAGGCCGGCCGGCGCACCGGCGGCGGTCGCGTAGTCCTCCATCAGCCGCCGGAGGAAGGGGCCGTTGGCCACCAAGTTGTCGCAGGAGACGATCGTGAGCGGGCCGGCTCCGAGCTCGGCCCGCCGAGCCAGGCCGGCCGCCAGTTGCCCGACGACAGTCCGGGGCGGCCGACCGGTGAGGTCCGCCCGGATCTCCGGATCCGTGAGGTCGAGGCCCCCGGCCGCGGCGGCCCGATAACCCTTCTCCGTCACCGTCAGCGTCACCACGGCGACCTCAGGGCCGGCGATCCGGTCGACCACGGCCTGCGGGTCCTCCGGCGCGGTCAGGATGTCCCGGATGCTGCCGATCACCCGGATCGAGGGATCACCCGGGCCACGAGTCAGTACGGCGTACAGGCCGTTCTGGGGGGCGAGTTGGTCGCGAACGGCTGTCGAGCGCTGGCTGACCCCGCCGATACCCCAGCCGGTGCTTCCGGTCAGGCGGGCGGCTTCCTCGGTGAAGACGGCCTGGTGGGCGCGGTGGAACGCGCCGAGCCCGAGGTGGACGATGCCGACGGTCAGCTCGCGAGGATCCACCGCCGGCGGGTGAGCCGCCGGGAGGCTGGCGAAACTCAGTCGTGCGGTCATGCCGATACCTCCGCTGCTCCGTTGGCCGCGTGGGCCCGGGTCTCTTCCAGGGTGGCGACGTGGCCGGTGCCGCCCACCCCGCCGACGGACAGCGAAGCGGCCGCCACTCCGAGCCGGACGGCGTCCACCAACTCGTCTCCCAGCGCGAGTCTCGCCGTCACTGTCCCGGCGAAGGAATCTCCCGCACCAGTCTGGTCGACCACCATCGGCGCGGTGATCGCCGGTACTTCGATGATCCGCCCCGCGTCGTCGAGCAGGACGCCCTCTGCGCCGCGGGTCAATGCCACCGCCCGCACGCCGAGCTCTCGGATCGCACTACTGACGGCGCTCGGGTCGTCGGAGTCGCTCACCAACTGGGCTTCTCCCGGCCAGGCCGGCGTGACGAGCCGCGTGTACTTCGCCAGCCCGCGGAGGTGCTCCGCCGCGCCGGCCGCGTCCACCAGCCGGGGACGCCAGTTCGGGTCGAATACGAAGCACCGCGAGTTGGAGGCCGCGACTCGCACCGCCTTTGCCGAGAGCGGGGAGATCGCACACGCGATACCGCTGGCCAGCACCGCACCGGCCCGGGCGACCAGATCGAGCGGCACATCGCCGGGGCCGAGTCCCGAGCCGGCACTTCCCCGGCGGACATAGGTGAACTCCCGGTCGCCGGAGGGATCGGCGTGCTGGAGGTAGAGCCCGTGCTGGCCGTTCACCCGGCGTACCTGGGACGTATCGATGCCTAGCGCAACCACTCGTTCGAGCAGCCGGTCGCCCAGCTCATCGTCGGGCACCCGCGCGAGCAGCGCCGTGTGCGCCCCGGCAGCGGCGGCCGCGGCGGCTGAGTTGAGCGCGTCGCCGGAGAAGTTCAAGGTCAGGTTCGTACCGGCGTCGAGCGGCTCGGTGGAGCTGAGCTCCACCAGGATCTCGCCGATCACCAGCACGTCCGGGATCACCATGAATGCACCGTTCCATCCTCCAGGCGGTTCACCGGCAGATAGGCCGGGCGATACGGATAGGCGGCCGCGGCCTCTTCGTCGAGGTCCACGCCGAGACCGGGCTGTTCTCCCGGCTGCAGATAGCCGTCCGCGAAGCTGTAGCCGTGCGGGAAGACCGCGTCGGTCTCCGGCGAGTGCGGCATGTACTCCTGGAGACCGAAGTTGGGGATCGAGATGTCGAGCTGCAGCGCGGCCGCCAGACAGACGGGCGACAGGTCGGTCGCGCCGTGCGAGCCGCTCCGCACGTGGTAAAGCGCGGCCAGGTCGAAGATGCGGCGCAGATGGGTGATGCCGCCCGCGTGCACGACGGTGGTCCGGATGAAGTCGATCAGCTGCTCCGAGATCAGCTGTTGGCAGTCCCAGATGCTGTTGAACACCTCACCGACCGCGATCGGCGTCGTGGTGTGCTGCCGGATCAGCCGGAACCCCTCCTGCAGCTCGGCCCGGACCGGATCCTCGATCCAGAACGGCG
The DNA here is from genome assembly GCF_039530625.1 of Kribbella sancticallisti. Lineage (NCBI taxonomy): Bacteria > Bacillati > Actinomycetota > Actinomycetes > Propionibacteriales > Kribbellaceae > Kribbella > Kribbella sancticallisti. Next base: position 36,973 of record NZ_BAAAOS010000010.1, read on the forward strand.
AGTACGGCTCGAGGCTCTTCCCGAGCCGCGCCGCCTCGATCGGGGTCAGCCGGTGATGGACGTCGTGCAGCAGTCGCAGGGTCGGCCCGAACTCGTCACGGACCGCCTTGAACACCGAGGGGACCTGCGCCAGGTACTTCTCGGTGGACCAGACGCTCTCCGCCGGCAGATCCAGCTCCGCGTTGGCGGGTTCGTACGTCGTACCGACGTGGCCGACGCCGTACGTCGACGCGAGTCCGGGGATGCCGGTCTGGATCCGGACCGCCTTGTAGCCGAGGCCGACGTAGTGCTCGACCTCCGTCAGCAACTGCTCGGTGGTATCGGCGCCGGCGTGTCCGTAGACGGTCACGCCGTCGCGGCTCCGGCCGCCGAGCAACTGGTGGACGGGCAGGCCCGCGACCTTGCCCTTGATGTCCCACAGGGCAGTGTCCACGGCAGCGATCGCGGACATCGTCACCGGTCCGCGTCGCCAGTACGCACCCTGGTACAGGTACTGCCAGGTGTCCTCGATCCGCGCCGGGTCCCGGCCGATCAGCAGCGGGATGACGTGGTCGTTCAGGTAGGAGGCGACGGCGAGCTCACGACCGTTCAGGGTCCCGTCGCCGATGCCGTGGACGCCTTCGTCGGTCTCGATCTTCAGCGTGACGAAGTTGCGTCCAGGACTCGTGACCACCACCCGGGCGGCGGTGATCCTCATTCAGGTTCCTCCTTCACCCGGGCCACCAGCTGGGTCGGATTGACGAAACGCAGCGCCACGACGAGCAGCACCAGCATCATCGACGTGTAGATGACGGCCATCGCGTCCACCGACTGCTGGGCCCGGATGCCGGCCGCGGACATCGAGTAGTACAGCGCGACCACGAGCGTCTGCGAGTCCGGTCCGGCGGTGAGGAAGGTCAGCTCGAACATGCCGACCGTGCGCACGAGCACCAGGATCGCCGAGGCGAGCAGGCCCGGGACGAGCAGCGGCGCCAGGATCTTCAGGAAGATCGCCCGGGTCCCGGCGCCGAGCATCCTGGCCGCGCTCTCGACCCGCGGATCGACCTGCTCGATGAACGGCGTCATGGTCAGGATCACGAACGGCACCGATGGAACCAGGTTGGCCAGGACGACGCCCGACAGGTGCCCCGCGAAGCCGAACTTGTAGAGCACGGTCGCCAGCGGGATGCCGTACGTGATCGGCGGCATCAGGATCGGCAGCAGGAAGGTCAGGTAGACGAGCCGCTTGGCCGGGAAGTTCTGCCGCGCCAGCACGTACGCCGCGGGCGCGCCGATCAGCACCGACAGGATCACCACCAGCGCCGACACCAGCAGCGTCACGGTGACGACCTGCAGCAGGCCGAACTCCCGCCACGCGTCGCCGTACCACTGGGTGGTGAAGCCGCTGGGCAGCCAGGTGTCGAACCAGCTCTTGCCGAACGAGCTCACCAGGACCGAGCCGACGATCCCGGCGAGGTTGATGAAGAAGAACACGACGGCGGCCCAGATCACCCAGGCGGTCGGCGTCGCCTTCAGCGAACGCCGCGGCTTCGCGGGTACTGCGGTGGCGGTCATCCCTTACCTCCGGTGGATCCGGTATAGAGCCGAGCCCGCCAGACCAGCACGATCGCGACCACGACGAGCTCCACCGCGCCCATGATCATCGCGATCGCGGAGGCGTAGGAGTAGTCGTACTGCTCGTACGCGGCCTGGTACGCCGCGAGCGAGATCACCCGGGTGGAACCGGCCGGGTTACCCACCAGCACGGCCGACGGGAAGACCGAGAAGGCGAGCACGAAGGTGAGCAGGAAGGTGGTCGCCAGGCCGGGAGCCAGCAACGGCAGCGTGATCCGGCGGAACCGCTGGGCGCGGGAGGCTCCCAGCGTGGCGGCGGCTCGCTCCAGGGTCGGGTCGATCCCGCTCAGGTACGACAGGACGAGCAGGAACGCGAACGGGAACCCGGTGATGACGAGGGAGAAGAAGACACCCCAGTAGTTGTTCGTCAGCCGGACCGGGTCGTCGGTCAGGTGGATCGCCATCAGCACCCGGTTGAACCAGCCGGTCGGGCCGAGGAAGTTCAGCAGCCCCTGGGCGGTCAGCACGGTGCCGAGCGTGATCGGGACGACGAGCAGCGTGGTCATCAGGCGCTTGCCCCGGAACCGGCCGCGCAGCCGGAACGCGATCGGCACCGCGGCGAGCACGTTCAGCAGCGCCGCGGGCAGGGCGATCTTCAGCGTGGTGGCGATCGTGTCCCGCTGGTAGGCGTCGCCGAAGAACCGCTGGTAGTTCGCGAGCACGCCACCGCCCTCCATCGGCTGGAACGACAGGCTCAGGCCGTAGAGGAACGGGTAGATGAACAGCACCAGCACGAAGACCGTGGCCGGCAGCAACATCCAGAGCTTCCGGTCGACGCCACGTTCGGCCAGCCGATGCCGCCAGTTCAGGGACGGGGCGGACTCGGTGCGGGCGCTCATACCGCCAGACCTGCCGGCGCCAGTTCGGCCACGGGGACATCGGCCGAGCTCTCGGACGGGTACACCAGGAGCCGTCCGGGGGTGACCGTGACCGAGACGTTGTCGCCGGCCACGACCTGACGATCCGTCCGCGCGTGCAGCCGGACCCCGCCGTCGAGGGCGACCTCGACGGCCAGCTCGCGGCCTTGGTACTCGACGACCTCGACGCGTCCCTTGAGCCCGGTGACGTCCTCGTTCCCGAGCCGGACGTCTTCCGGCCGCACCGCCGCGACGACCTCGTCGCCCGAGCTGATCGATCCCTGGGCGACGCCGTTCACGGTGGTCCCGCCGAGCGGCACCGTCACGGCGTCGCCGTCGACCCGGTTGGCCACGAGTGGCAGCAGGTTCCGGTAACCCATGAAGTCCGCGACGTGCCAGGTCGCCGGCTTGGTGTGGACCTGCTCCGGCGTGCCGATCTGCTGCACGCGGCCGAGCCGCATCACCACCAGACGGTCAGCCATGCTGAGCGCCTCTTCCTGGTCGTGCGTGACGTAGACCGTGGTCAGACCGAGCGACTGGTGCAGCCTGCGGATCTCGGTCCGCATCTCCAGCCGGAGTTTCGCGTCCAGGTTGCTGAGCGGCTCGTCCATCAGCACCAGGGACGGCTCGAGCACCGTCGCCCGGGCGATCGCGACCCGCTGCTGCTGCCCGCCGGACAGCTGGCCGGGCAGCTTGCTCGCGTGCTCCTCCAGCCGGACCATCTCGATCGCCGCGTCGGCCCGGCGGCGTACCTCGTCCTTCGGCAACCGGCGCATCCGCAGCCCGAAGGCGATGTTGTCGCGCACGGTCAGGTGCGGGAAGAGCGCGTAGTTCTGGAAGACCATGCCGAAGCCGCGCTTCTCCGGCGGAAGCGTGTCGATCCGCTGGTCGTCCTGCCAGATGCTGCCCGCGGTCAACGGCAGCAGGCCGGCCAGACAGTTCAGCGCGGTCGACTTGCCGCAGCCGGACGGCCCGAGCAGGGCGATGAACTCGCCCCGCTCGATCGTCAGGTCCAGGTCGGCCAGGGCGTCCGCCGTACCGAACCGGCGGCCGACGCCGTCGAGCCGGAGCCGGCCGAATCCGGTCACGAGCTCTTCACCTTGCTACCACCGACCTCGCGGTCCCACTTGTCGAAGGCCGCGACCAGGCCCTTGGCGTCCAGCGGTACTTCGGTCGGGTTGTCGGCGATGAGCTTCTCGTACTCCGGCCGGCCGAAGTTCTTGATCGCGTCCTGGCTCTCCTGCGGCGCCTGCGACAGCTCGACGCCCTTGACCGCCGGACCCGGGTAGAAGTAGCCCTTGTCATAGGCCTTCGCCTGCTGCTCCGGGGTGAGCATGAACTGCAGCAGCTGCAGGATCGCGGCCTGCTTGTCGGTCGAGACGCCCTTCGGTACGACGGCGTAGTGCGCGTCGGTGACCCAGTGGAAGCCCTTCAGCGTGGTGATCGCGGCTTCCTTCGGGATCGTACCGAGGACGCGCGGGTTGATGTCCCAGCCGGTGGTGCTGACGATGATGTTCGACGAACCGTTGGCCAGCGCCTTCATCGTGTCCGCCGTACCCGACGGGTAGTAGTCGACGTACTGGTTGAGCTCCTTGAGGTAGGCCCAGGTCTTGTCCCAGCCGTTGACCGGGTCCTTCGGGTCCTTGTCACCGAGCACGTACGGCAGACCCATCAGGAAGGTGCGGCCGGGGCCGGAGTTCGAGGGCCGCGCGTACATCACCTTGCCTTTGTTCGCCTTCGCGTAGGCGAGCAGCTCCTCGGCACTCGTCGGCGGGTTGGCCACCTTCGCCGGCAGGTACTCGAGCAGAGGGCCGGACGGGTAGTACGTCACGGTGACCCCGCTGTTGCCCGCCAGCTCCTGCATCTTCTGCGCAGGGGGCAGGTAGTCCTTCATGCCCGGCAGCCGGTCGGCGTACTTCGGCAGCAGGTCGTTCCAGATGCCCTGCTGCTGCCCGGCGGACAGGCCGTCGGTACCGGTCAGGACCAGGTCGATGTCGACCCGGTTCGCGTTCTGCTGGGCCTTGATCTTGCCGGCCAGTTCGGGCGCCGGCGACTTGGAGTAGGTGACCTTGGAGATCACGTCGGCGTGCTGCTTGACGAACTCGTCGATCATGCCCTGGGTCAGCTGCAGGTTGCCGGCCACGTCGAGGATGTTCAGGGTGACGGCCTTCGACGGCTTGTCCGGCACGTCGCCGGTGCTTTCGGCGGCCGGCTGGCCACTGGTTGGGGCTCCGCAGGCTGCGAGCACGGCGAGAACGCCGGCCGTGGCAATCATCCGGTAGGGGCGCATCCGAGTTGTCTCCTCTGGATCAGGGTCGTGCTTGGCGGTGGGCCACGCCGGTGGAGTCCCGCACGATCAGCTCGCCGGGCAGGCTGCCGCGGCTGCCGACGATCGTGTCCGGATCGGGAGCGTCGAGGACGGCGAGCAGCAGCTCCACCGCGATCTCGCCGGCCCGTTGTTTGGGCAGCCGCACCGTGGTGAGTGCGGGCCGGGACATCCTGGACATGGCGATGTCATCGACGCCGACCACGCTCAGGTCGTCGGGCACCGAGATTCCCCGTGCGTGCAACCGGGCCAGCAGCCCGATCGCGACCAGGTCGTTGTACGTCACGACGGCGGTGGCACCGGTGGCCACCGCCTGGTCGGCGGCCGCCATCCCACCGTCGTAGGTGGGGGCGAAGTGACCGACCTCGATCAGCTCCGCTCCTGAGTCGCGGGCGGCCGCGGTCAGGCCGAGAATGCGGTGCGCGCTGGACCAGGAGGTCTGCGGTCCGCCGACCCAGGCGATCTTGCGGTGGCCGAGCGCGACCAGGTGAGCGACCGCCTGCCGCATGCCGCCCTCGTTGTCGAAGGTGACCGCGGCGATGCCTTCGACCAGCCGGTTCACCAGGACCACGGTCGTCTCCTGGGCGATCGCGGCCAGGTCCTCCTGGCTCGCGCGGGGCGAGCACAGGATCATCCCGTCCACCTGCTTGGCGAGCGCGCGGACGAGACCGGCCTCGGCCCTCGCGTCCTCGTCGGTGTCGGCCAGGAAGACCGCCACGTCGGACGCCCGGGCCCGGGCCTGAACGCCCTTCACCACGCTCGGGAAGAACGGGTTCGCCAGGTCGGGGACGACGAGCCCGATGTTCCCGGTCCGGCCGGTGATCAGTCCGCGGGCCGCCCGGTTCGGTTCGTAGCCGAGCCGATCGGCCGCCGCCTGGACCCGGGCCCGGGTGGTGGCGTTGACCACGCCCGGCATCGACAGTGCCCTCGACACGGTGGACGGGGACACGCCCGCCAGGCGGGCGACGTCGCGGATCGTCGCGGCCATCTCCACCTCCAGCCTCGCTCCGGGCGACCCGAGCGGGCCGTTGGGTGAGTCTGCAATCGGTTGCAGTCTTGTGTCAAGACTTCAATGGCCGATTGCGGTCAACTACTGGACTTCCCTTATTTCCTGGACTTGTGCGAGGCTGACAGTACTGCAATCCTTTGCAGCATCCGTTGCAGTCGACCCCTCACGGAGGACCCATGCCGAAGGCCCTGCAGCCTCATCCGGACCGCGCCCTGCCCGCCGGCGAGGCGCGCGAGGTGGCCCGCCGGATCCACGCGTCCACCCAGGACCTGCCGCTGCTGTGCTTCCACGGTCACGTCGACGTCGGCCTGTTCGCGACCGACGAAGCGTTCGGCAACCCCGCCGACCTGCTGGTGGTGCCGGACCACTACGTCACCCGGATGCTGGTGTCCCAGGGCGTCGCGCCCGACCGGCTCGGACTCCCCCGCCGCGACGGCGTACGCACCGCCGAACCGCGCGACATCTGGCGGGAGTTCTGCTCACGCTGGCAGCTCTTCCTCGGCACTCCGAGCCGCTACTGGCTCGAGCACGAGTTCTCCGAAGTGCTCGGCCTCGACGTCGCACCTTCCGCGGAGACGGCCGACCAGCTGTACGACGAGATCTCGGCGCGACTGGCCGAGCCCGAGTTCCGCCCGCGCGCGTTGCTCGACCGGTTCAAGATCGAGGTCATCTCCACCACCGACGCGGCCACGGACGATCTGGCGTACCACGCGAAGCTGGCCGCCGATCTGCCCGGGCGGGTGATCCCGACGTTCCGGCCGGACGCCCTGGTCCACCTCGACCGGCCCGGCTGGAGCGACCTCGCGGAGCAGCTCGGCGAACGCGCCGACACCGACACTTCGACGTACCAGGGTTATCTGGAGGCACTTCGGCGGCGGCGGGAGGCGTTCCGCGCCGCCGGTGCGCTGGCGACGGACCACGGGCACCTCAGCGCGGCGGCTAGTCCCCTGGAGGACGCGGCCGCCACGCGGATCTATGACTCCGCGCGGAAGGGTGAGGTGTCGGCCGACGATGCTGCCGCGTTCGCAGGGCACATGCTGTTCCAGATGGCGGCGATGTCGGCCGAGGACGGGCTGGTGATGCAGCTTCACCCGGGCGTACTGCGGGATCACCACCCGGACATCCACGCGACGTACGGACCGGATCAGGGGCACGACATCCCGGTAGCGACCGAGTTCACGCGATCGTTGCGGCCGGTGCTGGAGAAGTTCGGTCATGCCGAGGGGTTCCGGATGGTGCTCTTCACCGTCGACGAGACCACGTACTCGCGTGAGCTCGCCCCGATCGCCGGTGTGTACCCGACGGTCCGGCTGGGCGCGCCGTGGTGGTTCCTCGACAGCCCGGACGGGATGCGGCGGTTCCGCGAACTGGTGACGGAGACAGCGGGCTTTTACAACACGTCTGGCTTTGTCGATGACACGCGGGCCTTCCTGTCGATCCCGGCTCGGCATGATCTCGCTCGCCGGATCGACGCCGGCTACCTGGCGAAGCTTGTGGTCGAGCACCGCCTGGAAGAGGACGACGCGTTCCAGGTGGCGCAGGACCTCGCGTACAACCTCGCCCGGACGACGTACATCCGCTGACCCGCCGCTGCGTGCACACGAGCGCCGCGAACTGGCGAAGGTGCTGCTGAGCTTTTCGTCGAGGCGCCGGGTTCGGCAGGGCGACTATGTGCGTTCACGCGCCTGGGCGGCTGCGTGTGTTCGCACGGGCTTCGACGGCGTCAAGTACGGCGCTGTAGGTGGGGCTGGCTGGGACGGTGATGGTCATCGTCAACGCAGCTGCACCGGCAGTGTCGGTCGTGGGGGTGAAGTCGAAGGTGAAGAAGGAGCAGCAGGAGACTTCGCGGGTGGCTAGATCTCTGGCTTGAGGTTCGGTTGTCGGGAGGAGTGTCAGGTCGAGTCTGGTGGGGTCGACTCGGCGAATGGCTTGGACCGAGTCGGCGAAGAACTGGTCGAACTCGGCGACCCTCAGCGGTTGCTCGACGGTTGGCAGGGTGCACGAGGAGGGGACCCACGTGTTCTCGTCGGTGGGCGGCGGGCTCGTGGGCGACGGTGGGTGGGGGTTCTTGGTAACGGACATGTTCCGACCGTAGGGGTGTACCGCGGTATCGATTGCAAGCCCTGGGTGAGCACCTATAGTTGGGCGACTTCCGGGGTTGGTCTTGGGTATGAGGGGAACGAATGGGACGCGGGATCACGTCGGCGGGGGCTGCTTTGGTCGCTGTCTTCTTGTTGGCGGGGTGCAGCGACGATCCAGAGCGAGGGGCTCCGGCACCGAGTGGGCCGAGTCTTGGGGTGCCTACCGCCGCTCCCTCCGCGGCTAGCGTCAAGCTTGGGCCGACTGGGCCGGCGACTGCGGCTAAGTGTGAAGGCGTGATGATCGCGGTCGGCGCGGATCCGCAGAAGGTGATCGAGGCCAACCCGGAGGCGAAGACGTTCTGCTTCGGGAAAGGTCTGCACAGGATCGGGCGGGCGCTGCGGCCTAAGGCCGGGGTTACGTTGGCTAGCAGTGAAGGGGCTGTGCTGACCGGGTCGGTTCCATTGACTGGGTGGCGGGCGGACGGCGCTGCAGGTCGAGGACGACCCGCGCGTTGGGTGGTCCGCGGGGTGTTGCCGGCGGCGTACGAGCTCAAGGGCAGGTGCGAGGACGAGAAGACCAATCCTTGCCAGGTGGGTGAGCAGATCTTCGTGGATGGCAAGCACCTCACTCGGGTGATGAGCCTGGACGCGCTCGAGTCCGGGACCTTCTTCGGTGACTATCAAGCCAACGCCGTGTACGTCGCCGACGACCCGGCTGGTAAGTCCGTCGAGATGTCACGCACCCGTACTGCGATCGAGGCGTCCGCGGCCGACGTCACCATCACCGGGCTGACCATCGAGCACTTCGCCAGCAAGCCGCAAGGTGGTGCGCTCCAGGTCGGGCCCGGGTGGAAGGTGACGGCCAATGAGGTTCGCTGGAACCACGCGGTCGGGGTGATGGTGATCGAGGGCGACAAGGCCGTCGTCAGCGGGAACACCGTCGCAGACAACGGGCAGCTCGGCATCGGGCAGTACCACTCAGCCGACGTGAAGCTGACCGGCAATCTGGTCACCCGCAACAACACCGACGGATTCTGGATCGCGGACTGGGAGTCCGGCGGGATCAAGTCGACCCGGTCGTCCGGCGAGGTGTCGGGCAACGACATCGTGGCGAACCGCGGGATCGGGATGTGGAGTGACATCGCGGAGTACGACCGGGTGATCACCGGGAACCGGATCCGCGACAACGCGGCGGACGGGATTCGGTACGAGATCAGCTACAACGCGACGATCGAGCAGAACGTGGTCGAGGGCAACGGGTTCGGGACCGGGCGTGGGTCCGGGCCGAGTTTGTGGGACGGCGGCGGGATCAACGTGAACACGTCTGCCGGTGTGACCGTGGCCGGGAACCTGGTGAAGGACAACCGGAACGGCATCGCGATCCAGTCGCGGACTCGCGGCGACGGGCCGCGCGGGAAGTACGTGCTGAAGGACGTCGTGATCGAGGCCAACCAGGTGGTGATGGACGCGAAGTCCGCGAGCACGGGTGTGGTCGAGAACAAGGATTCGCCGGCGCCGGACGGTGCGATCACGTTCAGCCGGAACAGCTATCGGATCGGTGGGCAGAACGCCGAGCGGTTCGCCTGGCGCGGCAAGACGATGACCTGGACCCAGTGGCAGGAAGCCGGCTTCGACAAGGACAGCATCAGCAGCTAGCGCCCGCGGGTGGCGGCTGGGGCCAGGCCGCTGGGGTTAGTTAAACCCAGCGGGTTTTGGTGGTGGTGATTGGTTTTGTGGTTAGGGACTTGGCTCGGGCTCTTAAGCGGTCGGAGTCGCAGACGGCTGCCGCTACCAGCAGGTGGAGAGTCATCGAGCTGAGGTCGGAGAGGCCGCTTTCATTCAGAGAGGCGACTGAGACGTAGCCGAGGAGTAGGGCGCCGCTGGCCTTCACGAACGGCGTGGGGGCGCGCAGTACGCAGACCCAGGCGACGATCATCGCGATGCCGACGATGGTGACTGCCAGCAGGCCTGTCTCCCAATAGAGCCCGAGCCAGCTGTTGTCGATTGCCATCACGTCGATGTCGCCTTCGCCGCGGCGCAGCAGGACGCGTTTGTTGCCCAGGCCGTGGCCGATGATCGCGGTTTGCAGCGACACCTGTTCGTCCAGCACGTACTGCCAGCTGGTCGTCCGGCCGCTCAGTGAGCTGATCTGCTTGGTGCCCTGGCCACGGAGCAACCAGTTGTGCAGGGACGGAACGACCAGGAACGCGAGCCCCATCAACCCCGGCACGGAGATCGACGCGATCCGGCCGAACCAGGTCTTGCGGGTCAGCATCAGAGCGAGCACCAGGCCGAAGGCGATCGCCGCGGCCGCGGTGCGGGTGCGGCTCAGCGCGACCAGTACCAGGCCGATGCCGATCAGCGTGCTCGCCGGGATGAACTTCAGCTTGCGCGAGAACAGCGCGATGATCGCGAGGCCGGCCAGGATCGCTCCGACCTCGCCGACTCGCGGTGGCAGCATCGGGATCAGGACGCCCTGCAGCCGGTAGCCGGTGCCGAACGAGCTGAGCGGCCGCCAGGCCACCTCCGGACGCCAGATGACGCTGAGGACGACCGTCAGGGCGAGTACCAGGTGAGCGACCAGGTGCGCCCGGATCAGGCGTTCGGGCCTGCGGACCAGCGGTCGCCAGAGCATGTAGAGCAGGGACAACCCGATCAGCAGCCGGGCCAGCCGGAGCAGCGGGCCCACCGGGTCGGCGAGCAGGAACGCCGTGGCGGTCGCGAACAGCGCGTAGGCCACGTACAGGTTGGTGGCCGGATTGGCCCGGGTCCGGAAGCCCGGCTTGATCGCCGCCAGCGCGATCAGGAAGATCGCACCGAGCAGCACGCCCTTCATCAGGCTGTTGGTCGACCCGGTGGTGCCCTGCGGCGCGGCGGCCCGGGACGACCACGGCTGGACGCCGAGAACCAGCAGGCACCACAAGAGCATCCACAGCCACTTGGACTTGTCGCGGTCGGTCTCGTAGGTGGTTCCCGGCACCGGCGGCGCCGTCAGGGTCATCGAAGCACCATCGGGGTCATCGAAGCACCGTCAGCGGATCGGCGGCGCGACCGGGTCGGCCGAACTGAAGTTCAGCGGGATCCCCAACGTCTCGTCATGCCGCGAAGCACCGATCAGTACTACGCCCAGCACCGGCGCGCCCGCGAACGCGAGAGCGGCGGTCAGCCGGGTGACGTCGGTCTCCTTGTCGAGGCCCACCTGAATCACCAGCACCGAGGCGTCGACAGCCGCGGCCAGCGGGCTGATCCCGTGCCGGCCGACCGACGCCGGACCGTGGATGACCACCGAGTACCCCGGGGGCAGGTCCGCCACGATGCCAGGCACCAGCGAAGGCCCGACGGCCAGCGCGGAATCGTCGTGGCTCAGCCCCGGAGGCAGTACATAGAGGTCCGCGACCGTGCCTGGGCGGAACAGCTTGCGAGCCCGTACTGCGCGCGTCGCCGCGGGCTCGGTGACCAGGTCGGTGAGGCCTTCATGATCGGTCACGTGCGAGACGACCGGAGTACCGCGCAGGTCGGCGAGGACGAGCAGCGTCTCGCGGCCGTCACGAGCACTCGCCTCGGCCATCGCCAGCGCGATGCCGGCGGAGTTCGGCGTCGCCGAGGCTGACACGACGAGCAGAGCGCCCGCGCCACTTCCACCGATCCCCTTCGGGTTCAGCTCGCGGCGAGCCAGTGCGCCGCTGGCCTCCGTCCCCAAAGCGGTGACTTCCGACGGCGGCAACTGCGGCGCGGCCCGGTGCCAGAACCGGCGATGCCCGACCGACGCGGTGATGACCGGTGAACCAGCCGCGCGCGCAGCCTGGTCGCGGGTCAAAATGAACGGGCTCAGGTGAGTGCTCAGCAGGGCCAGGCCAAGACCCAGCACCAGGCCGAGGATGCCGCCGACCGTGATGTCGCGCATCACCAGCGGCGACGAGGACGCGGTGTCCTTGGTGGCCGGCGTGACCAGTTGGCTGCTGGCACCGACGCCGGACAGAGCCTTGTTCATCGCGGACGCGTCGTCGGCGGCCTGCCTGGCCTCGGTCGCGAGACCGACCCGCTGATCACGCAGCGCCGCGGCGGTCTGGGTGTCGCCGTTCTGGACGGCGTCCGAGATCTGGCTGACCAGGGTCCTGGACTGGGCCGTCGCCGTCTTCGCCCGGTCGGTCGCCTGGCTGGCCAGCGTGACGAGCAGGGTTTTGGCCTCGGTCTGGCGCTGGGCGAGGTAGATCCGCGCGATCGCGTTCGCCCGGCTGACCGCGTCGTCGGCGGTCGGGCCGTCGATGGTGATCAGGTACGCGTTGTCGGTGACCGCCTTGACCCGGGTGACGGAGGCCAGCGACTGGACCGAGTCGTCGCTCGTCGGCAGGCCGAGGGACTTGGCGACCTCGCGCAGGATCGTCGGGCTGGCCATCACCCGGGCCTGCGTTTCGGCCGGCAGGTCGAGGCCGAGTGGACCGGTCTTGTCCGCACCGGTGGGCAGGTTGCCGACCAGCGCCGGCGGCACGGCCGGGCCGATCACGACCTGGCTGGACGCGGTCCACCGCTCGGTCTGGGACAGCGAGAAGACCGCCGCACCGCCGATGCCCAGCAGGACGCAGCCCAGAATCAGCCACTTGTGTCGCAGAAGTGACTGAGCGGTGTCCCGCCAGACCACAGTGCCCGGTTCCATCCGGTCCCCAATCCAACCAACGCTGGTCACATGTGGTGACCGGATCCTTGCCGAGGCACAGGATATAGGGATCGCCCACCCCATGAAACCGACCTCGGGTCCGCCGCGCGCGGGAGACTGGTCAAACCTCACTTTCTGTGGCCTACTCTGTGCTCGGGGGAAATCGGGGGATTTCACCATCGTCGCGAAATCACACCTGTACGGCGCCGGGGCGGCGCCTGTCCGAGGGGGACACCGCTGTATGAAGAAGAGATGGCTGTTCGCACGTCTGGGAGTCGTCGGCGCTCTGCTGGCCTCCACTGGGGTCCTGGTGCTGGCACCGCCGGCCCAGAGCGTCAGTGCCTCCCTCTCGGCGCTCGACAGTCCGGTCTGGCAGACCAACGCGAGTGTCCAGGGGATCGCCGTCGCCGCCGGTAAGGCCTACGTCGGCGGCCGTTTCACCAGTGTCCGGCCGCCGGGCTCGCCACTGGGCACCAACGAGGTCGGGCAGGCCTACCTGGCAGCGTTCGACGCGACCACCGGCAATCTGGTCGCCGCCTTCAACCCGGTCCTGGACGGCCAGGTGTACGCCGTGGCCGCGTCCGCGGACGGTTCCCGGATCTTCATCGGGGGTGACTTCACCACCGTCAACGGCGTGACCCGCAACCGGATCGCCGCCTTCGACACCGCCACCGGCACGCTGGTGTCCAACTGGAAGCCCTCGGTCTCCTACCGGGTCAAGACCATCGCCGTGTCCGGCAGCACCGTGTACTTCGGCGGCTCGTTCGGCCTGGTCAACGGCAACGACCGGCTCCGGCTCGCCGCGGTCACCACCGACCTCGGCACCTTGTTGCCCTGGGCCCCCTCGACCAACGGCGACGTGTACGCCGTGGACGTGGCCGACGACGCCTCCAAGGTGTTCGCCGGCGGCCAGTTCAGCACGGTCAACGGCACCAATCAGAACACCGTCTCCAGCCTCGACCCGGTGACCGGCGCCGTGCTGCCGTTCGCCGGCGCCTCCGCGGTCCCGCCGCCGAACGGCTCCTGCACCACCCGGGTGAAGGCGATCGACGCCAGCGGCGACACCGTGTACTTCGGCAACGGTGGTGACGGCGGCGGCTGCTTCGACGGCACCTGGGCCGCGGACATCGCCACCGGCGCGCTGAAGTGGAAGAACCAGTGCCTGGGCGCGACCGAGACGATCAAGGTCGTCAACGGCTGGCTCTACAAGGGTTCGCACGCCCACGACTGCGCCTACAACGGCGCCGGCGGCTTCCCGCAGGGCTTCGGCTACCGCTTCCTGCTGACCCAGTCGCTGACCGACGGCAAGCTCGGCCCGTGGTTCCCGAACACCAACGCCGGTCCGCCCACCGAGGTCGGCCCGCTGGCGTTCGCGACCGGCGGCTCGGACCTGTGGGTGGGTGGCGACTTCACCACCTCCAACGGTGCCGGCCAGCAGGGTCTGACCCGCTTCACCAACGCGGGCCCGGGTGCGGCTCCGGCCAAGCCCGCCAAGCTGACGCCGTCCAGCGTCCAGCCGGGGGTCGTACAGATCCACTTCCCGACGGTGGTGGACAACGACGACAGCACGCTGACCTACCGGCTGCTGAAGGGCTTCAGCAACACCACGATCGCGACCTGGACCGCCACGTCGACGCCGTGGGACAAGCCGTGGCTGCACTTCACCGACACCAACGTCACGCCGGGCGAGGTGACGAACTACCGGGTCGAGGTGACGGACGGCACGACCACGATCCGGGGCAACTACTCCGACCCGATCACGGTGGCGAGCACCGCGTCGACGGCGTACGAGCAGATCATCGGCTCTGACGGCCCGCAGGCGTACTGGCGGCTCGGCGAGGCGGTCGGCACCACCACGTCGGTCGACTCCTCCGGCCAGAGCAACAACGGCACGTACTCCGGGATGACGCTCGGCCAGGCCGGCGCGATCGCCGGGAACACCGCGGCCGGCGCCAGCGCGAGCAACGGCAAGATGGTCGGCGAGAAGGCCTACAGCATGCCGCAGCAGTTCACCGTGGAGGCCTGGTTCAAGCAGAGCTTCCTCCGCGGCGGCCGGATCATCGGCTTCGGCAACTCCAAGACGGTCAGCAGCAGCCAGCAGGACCGGATGCTCTACCTGCGGTCCGACGGCCGGGTCAGCTTCGGGATCAACGACGGCACCCAGCGCATCCTCAACAGCGCGTCGAACAAGAACAACAGCAACTGGCACCACGCGGTCGGCAGCTTCGACAACGGAGTGATGAAGCTGTACGTCGACGGCGTGCTGGTCGGCAGCCAGACGGTCGGCCAGGCCGGGCTGTACTACGGCTGGTGGCGCGTCGGCAACGACAACACCAACAGCTGGTCGGGTGGTGGGGCGACGCAGACGGGCATGGTCATCGACGAGGCGGCGGTCTACCCGTACGCGTTGACCGACGCCCAGGTGCTGGCTCACTACAACGCCCGCTGATCAGCACGAGAACCACCCGAACACCGCACGCTGAGCGGACGGTCGGGCTGCTATAGCACAAAGTCATAACGCCGGAGGGAGGCCAGCTTCACGTTGGTCTCCCACCAGCGCTAGATTTCGCGTGCCAACGCATCCCCCTCCGCCCAGTCCTAAGGACGTTGATGAAGAAGCTAGTTCTGGCAGTCGTGACAGCTGCCGCTGTGCTCGGCGCTGCCCTGATCCCCTCCGGGCCACCGGTGGTGGCGGCCACGTCGGGCTTCGGCTCGGCCGTGTCGGCGATCAAGCAGCTGTCGTGGCAGACCAACTCCAGCGTGAACGCGCTCGCGGTCTCCGGGAACACGGTGTTCGCCGGCGGCCTGTTCACCCGGATCCGGCAGCCCGGCAAGCCGGCCGGTCAGGGCGAGGCGGCCCGGACCTACATCGCTGCCTTCAACCGCACCACCGGCGCGCCGACGGCGTTCGCGCCGAAGCTCAACGGCGCCGTCTGGAGCATCGCCACCAGCCCGGACGGCAACTGGGTCGTGATCGGCGGCGACTTCACCACCGTCAACGGCCTGCCCCGCAAGCACATCGCGATGTTCAGCGTGGTCACCGGCAAGCTGGTCGCCGCCTGGGACCCGGCGGTCAACTACCGGGTCAAGGCGCTCGGGATCTTCGGCAACAGCGTGTTCCTCGGTGGTTCGTTCGGCACGGTGGACGGCAAGGTCCGCAACCGGCTCGCCGCGGTCCGGCTGATCCAGGGCGACCTGCTGCCGTGGAACCCGAACGCCGACGACGACGTGTACGCGATCGACCTGTCCGACAACGGCACCCGGGTGTTCGTCGGCGGACCGTTCACGAAGGTCAACGGCAAGGACCACTACTCGCTGGCGATGCTGAACAACACCACCGGCGCGGCCTTCTCGTTCCCGGCCGCGGCGGCCATCCCGAAGCCGACGTTGAAGTGCACGACCCGGGTGAAGGACATCGACACGCTCGGCGACAAGGTCTTCGTCGCCAACGGCGGCGACGGCGGCGGCTGCTACGACGGCGTCCTGGCGGCTGACGTGCCGACCGGCAAGCTGCTGTGGAAGAACAACTGCCTGGGCGCGACGGAGGCGATCAAGGCGATCGGCAACTGGGTCTACAAGGGCTCGCACGCGCACAACTGCAGCGACTCCGGCGCCTTCGGCGACGGCACCGGTACGCACTATCTGCTGGTGGAGAGCGGCATCAACGGCAAGCTCGGCCCGTGGTACCCGAACACCGACGCCAACCAGGCCAGCACCACCAAGGTCGGCCCGCTGGCGATGGCCTCGGGTGGCAACGACCTGTGGGTCGGCGGCGACTTCCTGCACGTGAACGGCAAGATCCAGCAGGGTCTGACCCGGTTCACGAACGCGCCGGGGGGCGCGGCACCGGCGGTACCGAAGGCTCCGGCTCTGTCGAGCACGCTGGCCAACCAGGTGACGGTCAGCTTCCGCGACGTCTACGACCTGGACAACATCTCGTTGACCTACAACGTCTTCCGCGGCGCGACCAACATCGGGTCGTACAAGCTCAACACCTACTACTGGGAGCCGCGCAAGACGATCACCCTGGTCGACAAGGGCGTCAAGAGCGGCCAGACGGTCAGCTACCACATCGAGGTGCACGACGGGCGCAACATCATGAAGGGCCCGGCGTTCTCGGTGAAGGTCCGGTGAGCCGGGCCATGTGACTCTCGGCCGCACCAAGCGGCGCGAGAGGTACATCCTTGAGGGGGGATGTTGTGAAGAAGGTGGGGATTTTCGCTCTGGGTGGATTGCTGGTGGCAGCGCTGCTGTCACCAGCACCTCCGGCCCAGGGCATCGGCGCCTCGCTGCCGGCTCTGACGAGCCCGGCGTGGCAGACCAACGCCAGCGTGCAAGGACTCGCGGTGGCGAACGGCAAGGCGTACGTCGGGGGGCGTTTCACCAAGGTCCGGCCACCGGGGGCGGCAGCCGGTACCAGCGAGACGACGCGGACCTATCTGGCCGCGTTCGACCAGAACACCGGTGCGCTCGACACCGGGTTCAACCACACCCTGAACGGGATGATCTGGGCCATCGCGGCCTCGGCCGACGGGTCCCGGGTCTTCGTCGGCGGCGACTTCACCAACGTCGACGGGCAGACCCGCAACCGGGTCGCCGCCTTCGACACCGCCACCGGCGCCCTGGTCACCAACTGGAAGCCTTCGGTCTCCTACCGGGTCAAGGCCCTCGCGGTCTCCGGTGGCACCGTCTACCTGGGCGGCTCGTTCGGTCTGGTCAACAATGTCGCCCGGCCTCGCCTGGCCGCCGTGACGACCAGTACCGCGGCGCTGCTCCCCTGGGCTCCGCAAGCCGACAACGACGTCTACGCGATCGACGCGGCCGACGACGGCTCGAGGGTCTATGTCGGCGGCAACTTCTCGACGATGAACGGTACTGCGCGCTGGTCCGTGGCCAGCCTGGATCCCATCGACGGATCGCTGCAGGTCTTCCCGGCCGCAAGCGCGGTACCGAACCCGGCGCCGGGCTGCACCTCGCGGGTCAAGGACATCGAGACCAGCGGCGACCGGGTGTACTTCGCCAACGCCGGTGACGGTGGCGGCTGCTTCGACGGCACCTGGGCGGCGGAGGTGGCCTCGGGCAACCTGCTGTGGAAGAACAACTGCCTGGGCGCGACCGAGTCCGTCACCGTCGTCAACGGCTGGCTCTACAAGGGCTCCCACGCGCACGACTGCGCCTACCTCGGCGGCAACGGGTTCCCGCAGGGCCCCGGTCGGTTCCTGCTCACGCAGCACCTGGACACCGGTGAGCTCGGTCCCTGGTTCCCGAACACCAACACCGGCGCACCGACCGCAGTAGGCCCGCTGGTGTCTGCCACAGGTGGTGCGGACCTCTGGGTAGGAGGCGACTTCACCACGGTGAACGGCGGCGGCCAGCAGGGCCTGGCCCGCTTCACGAACACCGGACCCGGTGCGGCTCCGGCCAAACCGGCCCCGGTGAACCCGACCAGCTACAAGGCCGGCCAGGTCAAGGTGAACTTCCAGACCGTCGTGGACAACGACGACATCACCCTGACCTACCGAGTACTGCGGGGCTTCAGCAACACCGTGGTCGCGACGTACACGGCGGACTCGAGGTTCTGGAACCGGCCCTGGCTCTCCTTCACCGACACCGGTCTCCCCTTCGGGTCCTCGCAGGTGTACCGGATCGAGGTGACCGACGGGAGCCACACCCTGCGCGGCAACTACTCGGCCCCGGTGACCGTGGCGAGCGTGGACGCGCCGTACGACCAGCAGATCCTGGCGGACGGGCCGACGGCGTACTGGCGACTCGGTGAGCCCAGCGGTACGGCGAACGCGACCGACTCGTCCGGGCAGAACAACACCGGCCCGTACTCCGGGGTCAGCCTCGGCGCGACCGGCGTACTCACCAGCGGCGGCAACACCGCGGCCGACTTCACCGGCAACGGCCGGATGATCGGGCAGACCTCGACCAGCCAGCCGCAGAACTTCAGCGTCGAGGCCTGGTACCAGACCACCTCCGGCAGCGGCGGCAAGATCGTCGGCTTCGGCAACAACCCGAACGGGACCAGCAGCCAGTACGACCGGCACGTCTACCTGCAGAACGACGGCAGGGTGACCTTCGGCGTCTACGACGGCTCGACCCGGACGATCAGTTCGGCGCCGGGTACCAACGACGGCCAGTGGCACCACGTGGTCGGCACCTTCTCGCCGGGCTCGATGAAGTTCTACCTGGACGGCGTCCTGCTGGGCACTCAGAGCGTGACCGCCGCCGAGGCGTACACGGGGTACTGGCGGATCGGCGCCGACAACCTGAACGCCTGGCCGAACCAGCCCACGAACGCCGGGATCGACGGCACACTGGATGAAGTAGCGGTTTATCCGACGGCGCTGGACGCGAGCCAGGTCCAGACCCACTTCGACGCACGCTGACCGGGGGAACAGACATGCGACTCAGAAGGATCATCAGTACTCTCAGCGCGGCAGGGCTCGCGCTGGCCGTCGTGCCCGCGCTTCCCGCACCCGGTACCGGAGCATCCCTGACGGCGGTCGCCAACTCGGCCTGGCAGACCGACGCGAGCGTGCTCGGGCTGGCCGTTGCCAAGGGCAAGGCGTACGTCGGCGGCCGGTTTACCCGGGTGCGCCCGCCGGGCGCCGCGGCCGGTACGAGCCAGACCGTCAGGACCTACCTGGCCGCGTTCAACCAGACCACCGGCGCTCTCGACACCGGCTTCAACCACACCCTCAACGGCGTCGTCTGGTCGATCGTCGCCTCGCCGGACGGCTCCCGGGTCTATGTCGGCGGCGACTTCACCCGCGTCGACGGTCAGGTCCGCAACCGGGTCGCGGCCTTCGACACTGCCACCGGCGCGCTGGTCGCGAACATCCGGCCCAGCGTCTCCTACCGGGTCAAGACGATCGCCATCGGCGGCACCAGCCTGTACTTCGGCGGCTCGTTCGGCCTGGTCAACGGCGTCACCCGCAACCGCGCGGCGGCGATCAGCACGGTCACCGGCAGCCTGCTGCCGTGGAACCCGAACGCCAACGCGGATGTCTACGCGATCGACGCCGCGGACGACAACTCCAAGGTCTACCTCGGCGGCACCTTCTCCACCATCGGTGGCGTCAGCCGCTGGGCCGTGGCCAGCGTGAACAACTCGACCGGCGCCCAACTCCCGTTCGCGGCGGCGGCCGCGGTGCCGCTGCCGAACAGCCGGTGCACCTCGCGGGTCAAGGACATCGAGACCAGCGGCGGCGTCGTGTACTTCGCCAACGCCGGCGACGGTGGCGGCTGCTTCGATGGGACCTGGGCGGCGAACATTGCCACCGGCAACCTGGTCTGGAAGAACAACTGCCTCGGCGCCACCGAGGCGATCACGATGGTGAACGGCTGGCTGTTCAAGGGCTCGCACGCGCACAGTTGCCCGGGAGCCTTCGCGGACGGCACCGGCGCCCACTTCCTGCTGCTGCAGAACCCGGCCAACGGCAACCTCGGCCCGTGGTTCCCGAACACCAACGCCGGTACGCCGACCTTCGTGGGGCCGCTCGTCTCGGCCACGGGTGGTTCCGATCTCTGGGTGGGTGGCGACTTCACCAAGGTCAACGGCGCCAACCAGCAGGGCCTGACCCGTTTCACCAACCTCGGCCCGGGTGCTGCTCCGCTGGGCCCGGTGCTGCCGACACTGTCCAGTACTACGACCGGCCAGGTGCGGGCGACCGTCCAGACGTCACTGGACAACGACGACATCACCCTGACCTACCGGTTGCTCCGCAGCGGCAGCAACACGGTGGTCGCCACCACCACGGCGAACTCCACCTTCTGGAGCCGGCCGACGGTGACGCTGACCGACACTACGGCCCCTTCCGGTACTTCGCAGATGTACCGGATCGAGGTCTACGACGGGAACAACGCAGTACGAGGTGGCTACTCCACCGTCACTGTGCGGTGAGCCTGTGGGCCGCGATGGCCCGGTGAGCCTCGTGCCACCACAACAGGAGAGTGCAGAACGACGCGACGGCCAGGCCCCAAGCCGCACCCTTGGGGCCGGCCAGGAAGGCTCCTCCGACGCCTGCGACGATCAGGATGATCGAGGAGACCAAGCGGACCTGCAGACCTCTGGTAGCGGCTGTGAGGGCGCGCATGATGGCGAAGGCACCGGCATTCGAGGCACCGAACGCCTGCAGCAGGATCACCGGGACCATGACAGTCCTGGCCTGAGCCCAAACGCCAGGGCCGAGCAACTCCCTGCCCACTACTTCTGGCAACAGCAGGAAGACCGCTCCCCAAGCAAGAGCCCCGGCACCGACGCCCAGTGAGATCGCCAGGCCCACAAGCCACAATCGCCGGTAGGAGTGCTGCAGAGCCCGCGCAGCCTCCGGTACTGCGATCATGCGGATCCCCTGGTTCAGCACGTTCACAGGGCCCAGCAGGACCTGCGCGCCGCGGATACCAGCCGTCGCGGCCAGTCCGGCGGCTGCGGTGATCCCGATCAGGTACACCTGGATCGTGCCGCTCACCGCGAGCATCTCCCCGACGTACTTCGGGGTCAGGTCCCGGTGGCTCTGCAGCCACTCCTTGATGAGCTGCCGCCGGGGTGTCACGCCAGCCTGGAACCGGCCGGCGATAGCGGCTACCACCGCGCCCAGTCCCCAGCCCAGCGTCAGCGTGAAGGCTGTAGCCGAGCCGGTGAGGTAGAGCCCGGCGAAGATCGCGCCCATCGCCAATAGCCAGATCAGGTCGTTCAAGAAGGCTTTCTGGCCCTCCCCCACGACGAAGAAGGCCCAGCGCCAGGCATCCTGCAACAACAACCCGGGCAGGGTCACCGCGAAGGCGATCAGCACGCCCTTGGACGGGACACCCGGGAACAGCGCGATCGCCAGGCCCACGAACATGCCGACGAGCCCCGCGAGCACGGCGGTCGCAGTACAGGCTCGGACTGCTCGTTCCCAGGCCGGGCTACGACTGCCCGAGTGCCGTACGGAGAGAGGTTCGGTGGCGACCGCGCGGGAGACGTTGAGCGCGATCGTGTAGCCGCCGAAGGCGAGCGCATAGATGCCGAAGTCGGCGACGCTGCTGCTTCGCGCGACGAAGACCCCGACCGCCAGATTGCTCAGGCTGGACAGGCCCTGATCGGCCAGTCCCCAGCCCGCTCGGCCGGCGGGTCCGACCAGTCTCCGAAGCTTCAAGACAGCATTTCTGAGCTCACGACACGGGTCGCGGCGGCCGGCGCAGGACGCCGACCCCGAAGCGCGGAATCCCCAGGACGTACCGGCGCCAGAGCCGACGCGGTTCCTTGTACAGCCGGTAGCTCCACTCCAGGCCGGACCGCTGCATCCAGCCCGGTGCGCGATCGAGCCGGCCGGTGTGGAAGTCGAACGCGGCGCCGACGCCGATCAGGATCGCGGCGTCGAGCCGGTCCCGGTGCTCGGCCATCCAGCGCTCCTGCTTGGGCGCACCCAGGCCGACCCAGATGATGTCCGGCTTCGCCTCGTTCAGCCGGTCGACCATCTCGGCGTCCTCGGCCTCGGTCAACTGGCGGTAGGGAGGCGAGTAGGCGCCCACCACCCGCAGCCCCGGGTGCTGCCGGGTGAAGGTGTCCCGCAGTTGCTCGGCCACCCCGTCGGCTCCGCCATAGAAGTACTGCGTCCAGCCGCGCTCGGCGGCCTCGGCCATCACTCGCTCCAGCAGGTCCGGTCCGCAGACGCGGGCCATCTGGTCGAAGCCGGCCTTCTTCCCGGCCCAGACCAGCGGCATCCCGTCGGGCAGCGTCATCCCCGAGGTGTTGTAGACCTCGGTGAGTCGCTCGTCGGCGCGGGCATGCAGCAGCGCGTTCATGTCCGAGACGCAGACCAGGTGCCGATCCCCGTAGTCGATCCACCGGGCGAACGTGTCGACGGTCTGGTCCATGTCGGTGACGCTGACATGGATCCCGAGCACGTCGACGCGCTCCTGCTTCGTCCCAACGGTCATCGCTCAGTCCTCGCGGGTCAGGGCGGCGAGATCGGCGTCCACCATGATGCGGACGAGTTCCGGCACGTGCACCTGGGCCTTCCAGCCCAGGTCCTCGCGGGCCTTGGACGCGTCGCCGATCAGCGAGTCCACCTCGGTCGGCCGCTCGTACCGCGCGTCGTAGTCGACGAAGTCGTGCCAGTCCAGGCCGACGTGCTCGAACGCCAGCGAGACGAAGTCGCGCACCGAGTACGACGTACCGGTGGCGACCACGTAGTCGGCCGGCTTCTCGTGCTGCAGCATCTGCCACATGCACTCGACGTACTCCGGTGCGTAGCCCCAGTCGCGGCAGGCCTCGAGGTTGCCGAGGTACAGCCGCTTCTCCTGGCCGAGCTTGATCCGTGCAACTGCCCGGGTGATCTTGCGGGTCACGAAGGTCTCGCCGCGGCGCGGGCTCTCGTGGTTGAACAGGATCCCGTTCACCGCGAACATGTCGTACGCCTCGCGGTAGTTGCGGGTCATCCAGTACCCGTAGAGCTTCGCCGCGCCGTACGGCGACCGCGGGTAGAACGGCGTCTCCTCGTTCTGCGGCGGCGGCGTGGCCCCGAACATCTCCGAACTGCTGGCCTGGTAGAACCGGCAGTCCAGCCCGATCATCCGGATCGCCTCGAGCAGCCGGGTGGTCCCCATCCCGGTCGTGTCGCCGGTGTACTCGGGCTCGTCGAAGCTCACCCGGACGTGGCTCTGCGCGGCCAGGTGATAGACCTCGTCGGGCTGGATGGTGGCCAGCAGCGTGACCAGCCGGGATCCGTCGGTCAGGTCGCCGTAGTGCAGGAACAGGCGCTTGTCCTGCTCGTGCGGATCGGTGTACAGGTGGTCGATCCGGTGCGTGTTGAACGTGCTCGCGCGGCGGATCAGGCCGTGCACCTCGTATCCCTTGCCGAGCAGCAACTCGGCCAGGTACGAACCGTCCTGGCCGGTGATCCCGGTGATCAGCGCCTTCTTCATGCGTCCTTCCCCAGGTTCTCCAGATACCAGGCGTAGGTGCTCGCGACGCCGGCTTCCAGATCGATGTCGGGCTTCCAGCCCAGGGCCCGCAGCCTGCTCACGTCCAGCAGCTTGCGCGGGGTGCCGTCCGGCTTCGAAAGATCGTTGCTGATGGCACCGGAGTAGCCGACCACGCGGGCCACCAGCTCGGCCAGTTCGCGGATCGTGACGTCCTCACCGACGCCGACGTTGATCGGCCCCGGCTCGTCGTACGTCTCGAGCAGGTGCAGGCAGGCGGCGGCCAGGTCGTCGACGTGCAGGAACTCCCGCCGCGGCGTGCCGGTCCCCCACAGCACGACCTCCGGCGCCCCGGCCTGCTTGGCGTCGTGGAACCGCCGGATCAGGGCCGGCAGCACGTGCGAGCTGGTCAGGTCGAAGTTGTCGTTCGGCCCGTAGAGGTTGGTCGGCATCGCCGAGATCCAGGACAGACCGTACTGCCGGCGGACCGCCTGGACCTGCATGATGCCGGCGATCTTGGCGATCGCGTACGCGTCGTTGGTCGGCTCCAGCTCACCGGTCAGCAGGCTCGACTCGCGGATCGGCTGCTCGGCATACTTGGGATAGATGCAGGACGAGCCCAGGAACAGCAGCCGCGGGGTCCGGACCTCCAGCGCGGCGTCCATCAGGTTGACCTGGATGCGCAGGTTGTCGCTGAGGAACTCGGTCGGATGGTCACGGTTGGCCAGGATGCCGCCGACCCGCGCCGCGGCATCGATGACCGCCGCCGGGCGGTGCTCGGTGAAGAAGGCGAACGTCGCCGCCCGGTCGCGCAGGTCGAGCTCGGCCGAGGTGGCGCCGATCAGCTGGGTGAATCCGTCGGCTTCGAGCCGGCGCCAGATCGCCGACCCGACCAGTCCCCGGTGACCTGCGACGTATACCGGTGACCGTCGGTCGATGGACATCAATAGGCTCCCGAGCCGTAGATCACCGCACGTGCGGTCTTCCAGAGAATGAGCAGGTCCAGCGTCATCGACCAGTTGTCGACGTAGCGCAGGTCCAGCCGGACTGATTCGTCCCAGGACAGGTCGCTGCGTCCGCTCACCTGCCACAGCCCGGTGATGCCGGGCTTGACCAGCATCCGCCGGGTGTCGTCGGCGGCGTACAGCGCGACTTCCTCGGACAGCGGCGGCCGCGGGCCGACCAGGGACATGTCGCCGCGCAGTACGTTGAAGAGTTGCGGCAGTTCGTCGAGGGAGAAGCGCCGGATCAGCCGGCCGAGCGGCGTCACCCGCGGATCGTCGCGCAGCTTGAACATCACCCCGTTGCCGTCGCTCAGCGAGTACAGGTCGCTGAGGCGCTGCTCGGCGTCGGAGTACATGCTGCGGAACTTGAACATGGTGAACTCGGTCCCCGCCCGGCCGACCCGCGTCTGCCGGAACAGCACCGGCCCCGGGCTGGACAGTTTCACCGCGATCGCGAGACCGATCAGCACCGGTGCCAGCAGGGTCACCAGGGTAAGGGCGGACACTCGGTCGAAGACAGCCTTCAGCAGATGCGGTCCGCCACTCACCGACGGCCGCTCGAGGTGCAGCAGGGACAGGCCCGCCACCGGGCGGACCGAGATCCGCGGGCCGGCCACCTCGATGATGCCGGGTGACACGATCAACTCGACCCCACGCTGCTCGAGCGCCCACGACAACCGCCGCAGCGACTGCCCCGCCAACTCGGGATCGGTGGACACGGCAACCACGTCCACGGCATGACGGTCCACCGCGGACATGATGTCGGCCTCGTCCAGTTCGTCGGGCTGCAGCGGCCCGGTCGAGCCGGCACCGCCGCGCGGCCGGCAGGTCGCGACCACCCGGAACCCGTCCGTCGGCCGGCTTTCCAGATGCTCGCACAACGTCGCGGCGGGATCGGTCCGGCCGACCACCAGCACCCGGTGCATGCACCGGCCGCGGACCCGGTGCCGGTGCAGGTCCTTGCGGAGCCCGTAACGCAGCAACAGCGCGGCGCCCACGATCACCGGGATGGCCAGCACCACGAAGCCGCGGGCGATCTCGGTCCTCGTCGCGTACGACACGAGCGCGACCGCGGCGGTCAGCCCGACCCCGGAGCGCAGCAGCGACCGGAACTCGTCCGGCCCGGCGCCGAAGTACCGGGAGTCGTAACCCTTGGACAAGGCAACCATCGCGACCCAGGCCAACGGCAACAGACTGCTGATCACCAGATAGCCGCTGCCGACCTGGTAGCCGAAACGCGTCAGCAGCGCGACTGAGATGCCGATCATCGCCGCCAGCAGGTCGCCTCCGACCGCGGCCCAGCGATAGACGCCGACCCAGCGGGGCTCGGTGAACCGGGACGAGCGCGGCACGATCGCCGGCACTTCGTGCGGGACCACCCAGACGGGACCGTGGGCGTCACTGACTCCGCTCACACCCGGCCCTTCGTCTCACGCTGCGATCGCCCGGGCACACTACGCCACTGCCCAGAGCAGTCTGCAGTCTGCCCGTCACCACTGTCAATCGGTGGAAGCCACGCCTGTCCGGCGTCGCCCACCTTTTGGTCACCCCCCGGTGAACCCACCCCGCGAACCATGTGTCCCCGACTCCACATCCCCAGAATTCACCAACCTGTCGGTGGCAAGACATCGCAGAGTACTACCTCCGCCCGGCTGCAGCGATCGACCCTCGCAAACCTGCGGATAGAATTTGCACAGGGGTGGGGGAAATGGCGACAAACGAAGGGGGTCACGCGCGCGCCGGCGCGCGCGAGATCAGACCGGCCGTGATTCCCGCACTGCGGCTATCGGCCGCGCTGCTGACGATTCTCGGGGCCTTGCTGCTCGCTGTGCCGGCGGTGACCTACGCAGGCGGCACGGCGCCGGCAGGGCTGGACAGATGGATCCAGCCGCGGGTCAACACACCCGCCGGGGCTTGGCAGACAGCCCTGGCGGTGGACTGGATCGGCGAACCGATAGGCCGATCACTCGCGGTGCTGCTGGTCATGGCGCTCTGTCTGCTCGCCGGCCGCCGTCGACTGGCCGTCGCCGCGTTCATCGGGATGGGCGTGGTCACTGTGCTGTCAACGGTCCTCAAGGACATCGTGGATCGGCGCATCCACGATGACTTCCTCTCTTATCCCAGCGGGCACACCGCGGCCGCTACGGCGGTCTGCGTGGTCCTCGGCCTGCTGCTGAGCGACCTGCTCACGTTGGGACAAGTCTTCGGCACGGCCCTCGTGCTCGGTCTCGCCCTGGCCGGTGGGGCGGCGATGGCCTATGCGCAGATCGACTTGACCGCGCACTACCCCACCGACACCATCGGCGGCTTCGGCCTTGCTCTGATGGCCGTCCCGGCAACGGCCCTCCTGGTCGACAAGCTCGCCGGCCACCGTTAGTCCGGCCGGCGTCGGGACGACGCCGGCCGGACCAACTCACGCGACCGCGGGCTTCGGGATGTCGTACGCGCTGATCAGTTCATCGGGAAGGTGCTCGAGGTCGCTGGTCCGCAGGTAGTCGCCCATCGTCGTGCCGGTCGACTCGGAGTCGATGTTGGGCGCCGCCAGCCCTGCTTGTGCGTCGCCGAGGTGCACGGTGCGCAGGTCGATGCTGAACCGCGTCCGCCCGGAGGTGTTCGGCACGCTGGAGTGCAACTGGGCTCCGGAGAACAGGATGATTCCGCCGGGCCTGCAGATCGGCCGGATCTGCGGCACCAACTCGACCTCTTCCTCCGGCACCGGCTGGACCCGGGTGTCGGTGCCGATCTGGGTCGCCGCGATCACCCGGCTGGTCGCGTTCCAGTCCGCGTAGTTGTAGACCCGCGAGCTGTTCTTCACCGGCGTCGCCCAGTACCGCGGATGGAAGGCGAGGCCGTTGTCGTCACCGATCGCGAAGATCGGCAACCACCAGTTGAGCTGGCAGTACGGCGCGGAGTACCAGGTGTCGCGGTGCGGGTGGAACGCGAACGCGATCCCGGTGGTCAGGTAGTCGTTCGACGTCGAACTCCGCATCCGCGGTACGTCGAAGTACACCTGCTCCGGGTCGCAGCCGAGATCCACCAGCATCTCCTGGATCAGCCGCTTCGACTCCGGGTGGTGGATGAACCGCGGCTTGAGCTCGGCCAGCAGCGCCGCGTACTCCTCCACCGGCATCTCGAACTGCGCGGTCTCCGGATCCAGCGGCGCGAACGCCTCCCGGGCCAGCTCGGCCGCGAACCCGGTCAGCGCCAGCGTCGACGGTCGGGGCGAGTAGACGAACAAGTCCCCGTTGTACAGCTTCTCCCTGCGATCGTCGTCGCTGATGTCCGCGTCGTGGTAGATCGCATGCATGGTGACCCCCTCCAAAACGAGCAGAAGCGCTCATGTCTGAGCCGCAGGCACCGACTGCCTGCGGCTTACTTTCCTTTGCTGGGCCTGGGGCCATGGCCCGACGCCGGCTCGCTGTCAGGCGAAGCGGCGGAAAACTGGTTTGACCGGCCGTCCTCCCGTCCATCCGCCGGGATCACCGGCGTCCAGTGCCTTCCGGTAGACGGCGCAAGCCCTCTCGACCACGGACACCGTGCGGTCGATGTCGTCCTGCGACAGTGCGGAACTCACCACGAACGACGGGCCGATCACGCCGCCGAGGATCAGTTCGCGCAGGAACAGCGTGCGGTACTGCTGGGACGGCCGCAGGTCCTCGTCCAGAGTCGCGAAGACGAGGTTGCTGGCCCGGCCTTTGACCAGCACGTGCTCCGCGACGTCTGCCGCCGCGGCCACCTGCCGTACGCCGGCCGCGAGGCGGTCGCCCAACTCGTGCAGCCGCCGGCTGATGCCTTCGCTTTCGTAGACGTCCAGCACCGCCATCGCCGCGGTCAGCGAATGCGTCTCGGCGCCGTGCGTCGTCGACAACAGGAAGACCCGTTCGCGGGAGTCGTGCAGGCCGCCGCGCTCCATCAGTTCGCGGCGACCGGCCAGCGCCGACACCGCGAAGCCGTTGCCGAGCGCCTTGCCGAAGGTGGACAGGTCGGGCGTCACCCCGTACACGCCCTGGGCGCCGGCCTCCGACCAGCGGAAGCCGGTGATCATCTCGTCGAAGACCAGCAGGCAGCCGTACCGGTGGGCCAGGTCGCGCAGACCGGCCAGGTACCCGTCGGGCGGATCGTGCTGGGTGGCGGCCTCGAGGATCAGGCAGCTGACCCGGCCGTCGTGCTCGCGCAGGATCTCCTCGGTCGCGGCCAGATCGCCGTACGGGAAGCCGACGGTCAGCTCGGCCACCGCCTCGGGAATCCCGGCCGACATCGCGGTCGTGGCGATGAACCAGTCGTCGGTGGAGAAGAACGGCTGGTCCTGGCAGATCGCCACCAGCGGCCGGCCGGTGACCGCGCGCGCCAGCTTCACCGCGGCCGTGGTCACGTCCGAGCCGCTCTTGGCGAACTTCACCATCTCGGCCGTCCGGACCGTGCCGAGGAACCGCTCGGCGGCCGCCAGTTCGATCGTGCTCGGCCGGACGAAGTTGCTGCCCCGCTCGAGCTCCTTGCGAACCGCGTCGAGTACCCGCGGGTGGGCGTGCCCGAGGCTGACCGAGCGCAGGCCGGAGCCGTACTCGATGTACTCGTTGCCGTCCACGTCCCAGACGTGCGCGCCGAGTCCGTGGCTGATCACCGGGGCCATTCCGGCCGGGTACTGGTCCTCGCCCTTGGCGTAGGTGTGCGCACCGCCGGGGACCACCGCGTGCAGACGCGAGTTCAGGTCGCCGGATCGGACGAAGGACTTGCCGCCGTTGGTCATCTCAGCCTCCTGGTCGCCTCGGCCAGGGAGGGCGCCGCCTTGTCCCGATCGGACATCAGGCTGACCGGCAGCGGCCAGGCGATGTCCAGGTCGGGATCGTCGAACACGATCGTGACGTCCTCCCGCGGGTCGTGCGCGCGGTCGATCCGGTACGACACGTCGGCCGGATCGGTGAGCGCCTGGAACCCGTGCGCGCAGCCGGCCGGCACATACACCGTCACCTGGTTGTCGCCGGTGAGGTCGAAGTACTCGCGGTTGCAGTAGGTCGGCGAGTCCGCCCGCAGGTCGACCACCACGTCGAAGACCGCGCCGTACGAGCAGCGCACCAGCTTGGCCTCGCCGGCACCCGAGCGCACGTGCATGCCACGCACCACCCCCTTGGCCGACCGGGAGACGCTGTCCTGCTGGAACGCGTCCGGGTCCAGCCCGGCCGTCTTCACGACGTCGCGGTCGAAGGTGCGGCAGAAGAACCCGCGCTCGTCCGCGTGCGGCGTGGGCAGGAAGAGCAGCGCCCCGGCGATCCTCGGTACCTGGATGACGTCCATCAAGCCTCCTTCGACTCGGCGCCGCCGGCCGCGCTCCGCTTCGGCGCGGCGGCGCCGAACAGGGTCGCGGACAGCGCGGCGTTCTGCTGCTCGAGCAGCTTCACGTACTCGGCGTTCCTGCGGTGCATCTCCGGCTCCAGCCGCGACGCCCGGGCCTCCAGCGCCCGGAACTGCTCGATCAGCCGCTGGACGTCGAGGCTTTGGATCGGCTGCCGGAACTCGCCCAGCCGCATGTCTTCCATCAGGATGTCGTTCTTGCGGGCGTAGCTGATCGAGATCGTCGGCTTGGACAGCTTCAGCGCCGACAGCACGTTGTGATAGCGCGAGGCGACCACGAGGTCGACACCGGCCATCTGTTCCATCAACTCGCTGAGCGACTCGGCCGGTTCCCTGATCAGCAGCGCGTCCACGACTCCGGGGCGTGTCCGCCGCAGGTCATCGACCACGGCGGACACCACGGCTTCGTCGGACGGATCTCCGGTCAGCAGCCGGACCCGGTATCCCTGGTCCACCAGCCAGCGGCTGAAGTCGATCATCTTGCGGACATACGCCTCGTACACCTCGCCAGACCGGCTCCGGTCGGCATTGGTCCCGCGGTAGGCCATCACCCCCAGCCCCACGGTTCGCACGGTGGGGGCGATCACCGGAGCGTCCGCCGGTTTCGGCAACGGCAGCGCGAAGGCCAGGTCCGGATAGATCGCGTCCGCGCCGGCGTCGAGGCCCATCTGCCGCAGCGCGTCGCGGGAGTCGGTGTCCCGGAACGATCGGTAGGAGGCGAACTTGGCGGTGCCGGCGAAGAGCATCCTGATCGAGCGCTCGCGGGGCACGTTCGCCCCGACGCTGACCAGCGCGGTCCTGACGCCGAAGACGCGGGCCCAGGCGAAGACCAGGAACAACGCGTACGGCCAGCCCCACGGCTGCAACTGCAGCGTGGTCTCCAGCACGCCCATGCCGGGGATGATCACGATGTCGTAGCGGCGGACCCAGCGCGGGGTCCGGACCAGGTCGGCGACCTTGCCGAACGCCTTCAGCGCGATCGTCACCAGCCGCGACCGGCCGGCCCGGCCGGGGTGGTACCAGGTGATGGAGAAGGACGGGATGCCATATTGCCGTTCGACCTCCGCGGGCCCCGAGCACACGCAGGTGATCTGCGAGTCGGGGTGCTCGGCGCGCAGGAACTGCAGCATCGCGTCAAGCGAGCCGTGGTTCCCGAGGTTGCCCGACCCGAGCAGGCCGAGGATGGCGATCCGTGGTGCCCTGTTCATTCCTGGGAGGCCCTCCGGTGCCCGGCGACGGCGGAAGCTGCGGGGATCGTGGTGGGCGCGGTGGGCGTCGCGCTGTCCTCGATCCGGTGCGACGAACCGGGCAGCGCCCTGCTCGCCAGCCACTGCACCAGGTAGAAGTGGCACTTGCGCCGGTCCGCTGACGACAGCGGCGCCCGCCGGATCGCGCCGACGAAGCCGGCCACGTACTCCGCCAGCAGCCGCGCGGTCGGGTTGCGCAGCTTGTCGCCGCGCTTCGGGTCCATGTTCGCCGCCCTGGCCCGGATCGTCGGCTGGGCCCGCTCGGCCCGGTCCGGGTGGTCGCGGCGGAAGTACAGCAGTTCCGGCACCTGGTGGAACCGGCCGTGCAGTACCAGTTCGGCCATGATCGTCCGGTCGGCGTGGTGATAGCTCGCGTGCAGCGGCGTCCGGCGGAGTACCTCCGAGCGGATCACGCCGTAGAAGTCGTCACCGCCGACGGTCAGCAGCAGGCTCTTGAACCGCTCCGGCGCGCTCGGGTTGTCGGTGTCCAGCGGGTAGTCCACCTTCAGCACGATGTCGCCGGCGCCGTCGATGATCGCCTGCCAGGCGTGCGCCAGGACCAGGTCGCGGTCGGCGTCGAGCGCCTCGACACAGCGCAGCAGCAGGTCCCGGCCGTACAGGTCGTCATGCGACGCCCACTTGAACAACTCGGTCCGGGACTGCTCGAAGACGTAGTTGTGGTTCGGCGCCGCACCGATGTTGACCGGCTGCCGGACGTAGCTGAGCCGCGCGTTGCGGGCCAGATAGTCCCGGCAGATCTCCTCGGTGCCGTCCGTCGAGGCGTTGTCGGAGATGATCATCTCGTAGTCGCCGTAGCTCTGCCCCAGCAGGGCGTCCAGGGACTCCGAAAGGTACTGCTCGCCGTTGTAGACCGGCAGGCCGACCGTCAGTCGCGGTGCCGCGTTCATGTGCTCCTCATTTCTGGCATCTCCTCTTGGTCCGCGCCGGGCCCGACGACGTCCACCGGCGCTTCGGCCGTCAGACGTTCGCGGATCCCGGCCCGCAGGTACCACCACCAGACGATCGCGCCGACCAGAGTGGCGCCCGCCGATCCCCAGGCCGATCCGACGGCCCCGCCCAGGGCACCGCCGGTGACACCGCCGACCAGATAGGCCGCCGACGCCCACAGCTGGGCCCGAAGGCTTCGCCTGGCCACGCCGAGGGCCCGCAATCCGGCGGCCGCGCCGGTGTAGAAGCTCGCGTTCATTACCGACAAGGTTGCTGGTAGCAACAAATACTGCGCCGACGACCACACGTCGCCGAGCAGCTTGTGACCCCAGTCGTGCGGCAGGGCGACGATCAGCGCCAACCCCCAGACCAGGGCCGCGGCGGCCTGGGCGCCGCCGAGCAGCAGGCAGAAGAGCTGCAGTTTGCGCACCGATCGGCGCAACACCCGTGCGGCCTCCGGCACCGCCACCAGACCGACACCGGAGAGCACGATGAAGAAAGGGCCGAGCAGCATCTCGGCGCCGCGGACGGTACCGACCGCCGCGATTCCGGCGAAGGCGCCCAGGCCGTACATGCGGAACTGGTACGCGCCGCTGATGGTCAGGTTCTCCACCAGGTACCGCAGGCTGAGGTCGCGGTGCTGGGAGAACCACTGACGGGCCCGGAACAACCGCGGCACGATTCCGGCCTGCAGCCCGCTGACCAGCGCGGCGAACGCGCCGGCCGCGCCCCAGGCGAGTACGAACAAGGTGACGCTGGCACGGTGCGAGGCCAGATAGAGCAGCGGCACCAGAGCGACCGCCCAGGTGATGTCGCTGATGAAGGCCTTGCCACCCTGCCCGCTGGAGAAGAAGGCGAACCGCCAGCTGTCCTGGAGAGTGAGGGCGGGCAGCACGAAACCCAGCGCGATGAAGGCCGCGCCGGGTTTGCCTCCCAGCGCGAGCCCGGCCGCGATGCAGATCGCCCCGGTCGCGAGACCGACGGCGATGGCCATCCCGGTCGAGCTCGCGACTGCCTTGCGCCAGTCGGCCCGCGGTACGCCGCTGAACCGGACCGCGAGCGGATCGGTGGCCAGACCGCGGGAGATGTTCACCACCACGCCGTACGTCACCCAGGCCAGGCTGAAGGCGCCGAACTCGACGGCGCCCATCGACCGGGCGACGACGACACCGACCACGAAGCTGACCATGCTCGTCACGGCCTGGTCGGCGAGTCCCCAGGTGAGCCGGCGCAGGACCCCTCGCATGGTCAGCCCACGACTTCGTGCGGCTCGGGGAGCGGGACCAGGTAGGTGGCGCCCCAGCCGCCGGCGTCGGCCTCGAGCTGGGAGATCACTTCGTCGGCGATGTCCCAGGTGAGGATCAGGACCACGTCCGGCTGGACCGCCCGCAGGTCGTCGATCGAGCGGATCGGCACCCCGCAGCCGGGGATCCGCCGGCCGTGCTTGCCCGGCGCGGCGTCGACCGTGAAGGGGAGCAGGTCGGTGCCGACCTTGCTGAGGTCCAGCAGCACTGGCGCCTTCGAGGGCGCGCCGTAGCCGAGCACCATCCGGCCGGCCTGTTGGTGCCTGACCAGTTCGTCATGCAGCGCGCCCGCCGCGTGCCAGGCCGCTTCCTGGAAGCCCGCCAACTGGATCTCGTCGGAGATTCCGGCGGCCGCCTCGTCCTGGAGCGTCTCGAGGACGGACTCGTCGGGCTGGGCCTCGTCCTCGTGCCTGAGCATCACCCGCAGGCTGCCACCGAACATGTCGATCCGCTGGACCGACTCCACCGCCAGGCCGTACAGCGCGCCCAGCCGGATCACCGCACCGAGCGACAGGTACGACCAGTGGCCGTGGCGGATGGTGTCGAACTGGTTGCCGATGAACAACGGCAGCAGGTGGTGGAACTCCAGCACCAGCAGGCCGCCCGGCGCGAGCCGGTCCGCCCGCAGCTTCATCATCTCGCCGACGGCCGGCTCGTGGGCGATGCCGTGCACGTCCACCACCAGGTCGGCGCGTTCGTCGCCGGTCGCGATCCGGCAGCCCGCGGCCCGCAGGTGGTCGAGCCACGATCCCCCGTGGTGACTGGCGAACTCGAACACCACCCGGCCGTTCAGGTCCGGGTGGTCGGCGAGCAGTTCCTTCACCGATGCCTCGGCGTGCGCGATGCTGGTGGCCGACTCGACCGCCAGCGGCGGCTCGGGCAGCTGTGGCTCGACCGGGCCCAGCTGGACCAGCTTGCAGCCGCGGCAGAGCCACAGCTCGAGCGGCCAGCGTGGATCCTCCCCCGGCGTGTCGACCGGCGGGAAGTGGTCCGCACACGGCTGAGCACCGAGATCGACCACGGGTACGACGTCGTCGCCGGCACATCCGCGACAGCTGAAGCTCGCCATCTCTTCCCCTCCGGGCATCGTGTCCGTCACCAGGTCCGTCACCATGTCAACGTCGCCTTGGCGGTGCTGAAGGCCTCGGCGTACCGCGCGCGGCACTCCATCCCGCGCAGCCGGGCCAGCCCGGCGAAGACCTCCTCGTCGAACCAGTCGTGCTCGACCTGGGACGGGAAGGCCTTGTGCAGCCGCGCGACCTTCTCGCGCAGTTGCTCCTCGGTCAGCGGGACGTACAGCCACGGCCGGCTGAGATCGCCGTCCCACTTGGGAATCTCGTAGTGCAGCACCAGGTGGTCACGCCACACCGTGGTCGCCAGCCCGGCGATCGTGCGGTGGTCCTGGTGCGCGTCGGTCCGGCTCGGTGCGAGCACGAGGTCGGGTGACCGGCTCCCCCGGGCCGTTGCCTCGAGCAACTCTTTGGTGTTCTCCCAGTGGGTCGGGAGGCGGCCGTCCGGCAGCTCGGCCGACGTGATCGTCACCTCGCAGCCGGGCAGGAAGAGCTCCGCGCCGCGGCGGGCCTCCTCCAGCCGGACCGGAGTACCGGTGGCGATCACGAACTCGGCGGTCAGCTCCGGCACGGCCTCGGCCAGCTGGAGCAAGGTGCCGCCGCAGCCGATCTCGATGTCGTCCGGGTGCGCGCCGAGTGCGACCAGGTGCGTGGGGCGGCCACCCAGGCCGAGCTGGAACGGCAACATCAGATCGCCACCACAGCAGACGAACCAGCCGGCACGGCCGAAGCAGCCGGTACGGCGGGCGCAGCCGGTACGGCGGGCGCAGCCGGCTGAGGCTGGGCGACCGGGACGGGCGGCACGGACGAAGCTGCCGGCACGATCGGTGGAACCGGCACCGGTGGGGCGGTGGGCACGGGGTGTGGCTGGAGGTGTTGGTCGTGCGCCTCGCGGGTCCAGACCGCCCAGGGCTTGGTGCCGGACCGGTACAGCTCCTCGAGTTGGCTGCGCTCCTTCAGGGTGTCCATCGGAGCCCAGAAGCCGTGGTGCGGGATCGCCTCCAGCCGGCGCATCGCGGCCAGCCGCGGGAAGGCGTCCCCGACCAGGTCCTCGCCCTGGTGCAGCACGTCGAAGACCTCCTTCTTCAGCACGAAGTAGCCGCCGTTGATCCACAGCGGCAGCTCGGTGACCGAACGTAGCCCGTTGATCCGGGCGTCCGGCCCGAACTCCACCACGTGGAAGGAGGACTGCGGGGGGACGGCGAGCAGGCTCGCGGTGATGTCACTGGCGAGCACGTGGTCGACGATCTTGTCCATCGGCGCATCGGTGAGCACGTCGCCGTAGTTGGCCAGGAAGACGTCGTCGTCCTCGAGGTACGGACGGACCCGGCGCAGTCGTTCGCCGATGCTGGTGTCGATGCCGGTGTCGACGAAGGTGATCTTCCACTCGCTGATGTCGGAGTCGAGCAGCTCGATCTGCTGCCCGCCCTTGGTCATCACGAAATCGTTCGAGTGCGTCTCCTCGTACCGCAGGAAGTACTCCTTGACCGCGGCTCCCCCGAACCCCAGACAGAGGATGAACTCGGTGTGGCCGAAGTGCGCGTAGTACCGCATCACGTGCCACAGGACCGGCCGGTCACCGATCGTCATCATCGGCTTGGGTGCGGAGTCGACTCCGCTGCGCATCCGCAGTCCGAGCCCCCCGCAGAAGATAACGACCTTCATGGAACCCCTCCCTGGTCGTTCGCCGGTATCAGCCGGCAGGTCAGATCACTTCGAGGCGCGGGATCGGGACGACGAACCGCGCGCCCCATTCCCGTGCATAGCCGAGCTGGTGCACGATCTCCTCCCGCAGGTTCCACGGCAGGATCACGATGTAGTCCGGGCGGACCTCGGCGAGCCGCTCCGGCGCGAAGATCGGGATGTGGGTCCCGGGCAGGTACATGCCGTGCTTGTGCGGGCTGCGGTCGACGGTGAACGGCAGCAGGTCCTCCCGGACACCGCAGTGGTTCAGCAGCGTGTTGCCCTTGCCGGGTGCGCCGTAGCCCGCGACCGACTTGCCCTCCCGGGCCGCGCCGACCAGGAACTCGACCAGGTCGGCCTTGATCGCGAACACGTCGCGCGCGAAACCCGCGTGGCCCTCGACCGTGTGCAGTCCCGCGTCCTCCTCGTTCTTCAGCACCTTGAGCACCAGGTCGGACGGCTCCCCCGCCGTCTCCACCGGTGTCGAGATGACCCGCAGCGAACCGCCGTGGCTGACCAGCTCCTGGACGTCGACCACCTTCAGGCCGGCCGCCTCCAGTGCCGCCGAGGCGGTCTTCAAGGTCAGGTACGAGTAGTGCTCGTGGTAGATCGTGTCGTACTGCCGGCCCTCGATCAGCCGGAGGAGGTGCGGGAACTCCAGCGACACCAGACCGTCGTCCTTGACCAGCGCCCGCAGGCCCTTGGCGAAGTCGATGATGTCCGGTACGTGCGCGAACACGTTGTTGCCCACCACCAGGTCGGCCTTGCCGTACCGGGCCGCGGCGTCCTGTCCGGTCCCCTCGCCGAGGAAGTAGCTCTCGGTCCGGATGCCCTTCTCGTTGGCCACCTCGGCGATGTTCGCGGCCGGCTCGATGCCGAGCACCGGGATTCCGAGCGCGACCGCGTGCTGCAGCAGGTAGCCGTCGTTGCTGGCCGCCTCGACCACCAGGCTCTCGGCACCGAGGCCGAGCCGCTCCTGCATGTCGACGACGAACCTGCGGGCGTGCTCCACCCAGCTGGTCGAGAACGACGAGAAGTACAGGTAGTCGCTGAACACGTCGTCGGCCGCGACGTACGCCGGCAGCTGGACCAGCAGGCAGTTGTCACAGATCCGTACGTGCAACGGGTAGAACGTCTCGCCGTCGTCGAGCTGGTCCGCGCGCAGATAGCTCTCGCAGGGCGGGGACATGCCGATGTCCACGAATGTGCGCGTCAAGGGCTGTCCGCACAGGCGGCAGCCGAGAGATTCCCCCATCAGTGCATCTCCTCAACGGTGTCGCTCGCGGTGAGGGCAGGTGAGCCGGGTGCCGGGAACTGCTCGTCGGTCGTCCGCCGGAGCTGGTCGTCGACCAGGCCCAGCTTCAGCAGTTGGTTGATCCTGCGCAGCCGGACGAACTGCGCGGAGTTGAAGTCGTCGAGCGTCAGCCCGTGCCGCCGGTACGCCGCGGCGAGCTCCTCCACGCCGGCCCGCACCGTCCAGCGCAGCTTCAGGTCGGGGAACGTGTCGCCGAGCTTGGCGAAGTCGACCTTGTAGTTGCGCAGGTCCGGTCCCGCCCCCTCGGCGAACGACACGGTCGAGCCGGGAACGGCCTCGCCGACCATCTCGGCGATGTCACGCACCTGGACCACGTCCTCGGACCGGCCGACGTTGAAGGCCTCGTCGTGGATCACTTCGCGTGGTGCCTCGAGCACGGTGTGGAAGGCGCGGCTGATGTCCTCGATGTGCACCAGCGGCCGCCACGGAGATCCGTCGCTCTCCATCCGGATCTGCCCGGTGGTCATCGCGATCGCGGTCAGGTTGTTCACCACGATGTCGAGCCGCAGCCGGGTGGAGGCGCCGTACGCGGTGGCGTTGCGCAGGTAGGTCGGGCTAAAGTTGTCGTCCGCGAGCTTCGAGAGCTCCTTCTCCGCAAGGGCCTTCGTTTCCCCGTACGGCGTCACGGGGTACATGTCGGCGTCCTCGCCGACCGCCTCGGAGCCGGCGGCGCCGTACAGGCTGCAGGAGGAGGCGAACAGGAACCGCTCGACGCCGGCCGCCTTCGCCGCCTCGGCCACCCGCAGGGTTCCGTCCAGATTCACCGAGTACGTCGTATCGCGGTTGAGGTGGCCGAGCGGATCGTTCGACAGGGCGGCCAGGCAGACGACCGCGTCGTAGCCGTCGAGTTCCGCGGGGCCGACGTCGCGCATGTCCCGGGGGGCCCGATCGCCGATCGGGTCCGGGCCGCCGAGCAGGTCACACCCCTCGTACAGCCCGAGATCCAGGCCGTCGACCTGGTGGCCGGCCGCGCGCAGGAACGGAACGAGCACCGCACCGATGTAGCCGCGATCCCCGGTGACCAGAACCTTCATCGACATCTCCTCGCCGCAGTTCAGCGGGCCGGACCGCTTTCCGGCTTCCGACTACTACAGATCCGCCGGAGCACGGTCTGATACATCCGGATTTCCGGCCGGCCGGCGATCGGTGCGACCGGCGCGGCGATTCGATCGAGATTCCTTGTATCAGGGACGCTTCGCCGTCCCTCTCTTGAACGCTGCCGCCATGCAGCACGACTCGTGCGCCAGATGAGCTAGTGGGGGGCGTTATGAAGGTTGCCGTATTCGGCCTGGGCTACGTGGGGTCGGTGACCGCTGCCTGTCTGGCCGCCAACGGCCACGACGTCTGGGGAGTGGACGTCGACACCGCGAAGGTCGATCCGATCACGATGGGACGCAGCCCGGTGGTCGAACCGGGCCTGGACGAACTGATGGCCGCGGGGGTCGCCGCGGGAAGACTGCACGCGACGACCGATCCGCGGGCGGCACTCGACCGCGCGGATGTCTCCTTGATCTGCGTGGGGACGCCGTCGACCGCCAGTGGCAGCACCGATCTCACCTATATCCGCCGCGCCGTCCAGGACATCGCGGCGGCCGCACGGACCGTCGCACCGCCGGCGTCCGGCTTCCACAGCATCGTCATCCGCAGCACCGTGCCGCCCGGCACCGTCGACACCGTCGTCGGACCGGTTCTGGCCGAACAGCCGCCCGGTGACGGCTTCGACTTCGGAACGGCGATGTGCCCCGAGTTCCTGCGCGAGGGCTCCGGGCTCGCCGACTTCTTCGCGCCGCCGTTCGTCGTCGTCGGCACCGCCGATCCACGGGTCGGCAGTGCGCTGACCGAACTGTTCGGCTTCCTCCCCAAGCCGGTCCAGGTGGTCGACGTGCGCACCGCGGAGGCACTCAAGTACGCCTGCAACGCGTTCCACGCGACGAAGGTGTCGTTCGCCAACGAGATGGGCCGGATCTTCCGGTTCTACGCGGTGGACTCGCGCGAGGTGATGCGGCTGTTCTGCCAGGACACCAGCCTGAACATCTCTCCGTACTACCTGCGGCCGGGCTTCGCGTTCGGCGGCTCGTGCCTGCCCAAGGACCTGCGCTCGGTGCTGCACCTGGCCCGGATGAACGACACCGACCTTCCGTTGCTGGCCGGAACGCTGGCCAGCAACGAACTGATCGTCCGCGATGTCGTCGACCGCGTCGTCGCCGGGCCGGGGCGCGAGGTGGCCCTGCTCGGTCTGAGCTTCAAGACCGCGACCGACGACCTGCGGGAGAGCCCGAGCGTGGAACTCGCCGAGCGGCTGATCGGCAAGGGCTACAACGTGCGGATCTACGACTCGATCGTCAACCCGAGCCGGCTGGTCGGTGCCAACAAGCGGCACGTCCAGTCCAAGCTTCCCCATCTGCAACGGGTGCTCACGGACGATCCGGTCGAGGCCTTGCGCGGTGCCGACCTGGCGCTGGTCTCCACCACGGACTCCCAGGTGGTCGACGCCCTGCTCGAGCATCCACCGGGCCGCACCATCGACCTCAGCGGCCGGCTCGGCGCGGATGTCGAGGCTCTCCCGGGCTACGAGGGAGTGGGCTGGTGAGCGTGCCGAGGGTGCTGATCATCATCCAGAACCTGCACGTGCCCTTCGACCGGCGGGTCTGGCTGGAGTGCAAGGCGCTGGTCAGCGCCGGGTACGACGTGACCGTGGTCTGCCCGAAGGGGCCGGACGATCCGGCGTACCACGTCATCGACGACGTCAAGATGCACAAGTACCGCGGATACTCCCCCGGCGGCAGCAAGCTCGGGTACATCGGCGAGTACGTCTATTCGTTCCTGATGACGCTTCGGCTCGTACTGCGGGCCCGCCGGCAGGGGAAGTTCCAGGTGCTGCAGGCCTGCAACCCGCCGGACATCTTCTGGCCGATCGCGATGATGCTGCGCCGGATCGACGGCACCCGCTTCGTCTTCGACCACCACGATCTCTGCCCGGAGCTGTACCAGTCGCGGTTCCCCGACGCCGCCGGCCTGCCGTACCGGGGACTGCGGTTCCTCGAGCGGATGACGCACCGCACGGCCGACCACGTCACCTCCACCAACGACTCGTACCGCGACATCGCGATCACTCGCAGCGGCAAGGCGCCCGACGACGTCACCGTCGTGCGGACCGGTCCCGACCCGGACAAGCTGCGGCGGGGCCAGGTCGACGAGTCGTGCCGGCGGGGGCATCGGTTCCTGGTCGCGTACATCGGCGTGATGGGCCCGCAGGACGGCGTCGACATCGTCGTGCGCGCGGCCGACGAGGTGGTCAACAAACTCGGCCGCACCGACGTCGCCTTCACCCTGATGGGCAGTGGCGACTGCTTCGACGAGGTCGTGGCGCTGCGAGACGAGCTCGGCCTGGCCGACCACGTCGAGTTCACCGGCCGGGTGCCGGACGAGACGGTCCAGCGGGTGATGTCGGCCGCCGACCTGGGCCTGTCGCCGGATCCGAAGAATCCGCTCAACGACGTGTCCACGATGAACAAGACGATGGAGTACATGGCGTTCGAGCTGCCGGTGGTCGCGTTCGACCTGCGCGAGACCAGGGTCTCGGCCGGCGATGCCGCCGAGTACGTGGAGCCGAACGACGTGGCGAAGTACGGGCAGGCGATCGTCGACCTGCTGGACGACGAGGTACGCCGCCGCCGGATGGGCCGGCACGGCCGCGACCTGGTCGAGACCCAACTCGCCTGGAAGCACCAGCAGAAGGCCTACGTCGGGGTCTACGACCGCCTCACGGGTCGCGAGGCCGAGGCCGTCACCGACCAGTCGGCAGACGACCAGTCGGCAGACGGTGTCGCGGGTGGCGTCGTGGGCGGGCCTGCCCGGACTGCGGGGTCCTGACGTGTGTGGGATCGCCGGCTGCTACCAGCAGCACGACGGCCTCGTGCTCGCCGAGACGATGTCCGACCGGATCGCCCACCGCGGCCCGGACGCGACCGGGATCCACCGGTTCGAGGACGGCCGGATCAGCGCGTACCTGGCGCACCGCCGGCTCTCGATCATCGACCTGTCCGGGGCGGCCGACCAACCGTTGTCCAAGCAGGGCCTGACGATCAGCTACAACGGCGAGCTCTACAACTACAAGGAGTTGCGGGCCGAGCTCGCGGCGTCGGGCTCGACCTTCGTCACCAGTTCCGACACCGAGGTGGTGCTGGAGGCCTGGCGCCGCTGGGGTCCCGCCGCGCTGCCGCGGTTCCGGGGCATGTTCGCGTTCGCCATGCTCGACGAGCAGACCGGCAGCCTGTTCCTCGCCCGCGACCCGATGGGCATCAAGCCGCTCTACGTCCTCGCCCGGCAGGGCGGCGTGGTCTTCGCCTCCGAACTGAAGGCCCTGGTCGCCGCGGTCGGCCCGGAGTTGCGCACCGATCCGGGTGCGCTGATCTCGTCGATGCTCTACTACTGGCTGCCCGAGCAGCGCTGCGCGATCGAGGGCGTGGAGAAACTCCCGCCCGGTTCGTGGGCCGAGTTCCGGCCGGACGGCAGCAGCCGGCGCGCGACGTACTGGCGGACGGCGGACGTCGCCGCCGAGGCCGCTGCCGGACCTCCCGCGGATCTGCGCCAGGTGATCGAGGAGTCCGTCGCCGCGCACCTCGTCGCCGACGTACCGGTGTCGACCTTCCTCAGCGGTGGACTCGACTCGAGCCTGGTGACCGTACTGGCCAAGCGCCTCGATCCCGGCATCGACGCCTACACGATCACCTTCCGGGCGGAGGACCAGAAGCTCGAGGCGATGCCCGACGACGCGATCTATGCCCGCAAGGTGGCCGAGCGGTTCGGCATCGACCTGCACGAGATCGAGATCGCGCCGGATGTGGTGGAACTGCTCCCCCGGATCGTGGACATCCTGGACGAGCCGATCGGTGACCCGGCCGCGATCAACACGTTGCTGATGTGCGACGCGGCCCGGGACGCCGGGGTCAAGGTGCTGCTGTCCGGGATGGGCGCCGACGAACTGTTCGGCGGCTACCGCAAGCACCTCGCCTGCGTGATGGGCGCTCGCTACCAGCGACTGCCGAGCGTCGTACGCAACGGCATGGTCGGTCCCGCGGTACGACGGCTGCCGGTGACCGTGAACGGCCGGGGCCTGCGATACGCGCGCTGGGCGAAGCGGTTCCTCACCTTCGCGGACCTGCCCGAGGAGGCCGCGTTCCGCCGCAGCTACACGATGTACGACGCCGACGAACTCGTCGGACTGCTCAGCCCCGACCTGGAGCCATACGTCGGGAAGCTGTTCGCCGAGCACAGCGACCTGTACCACGACACCTCGCTCGACGACCACGTGAGCCGGATGTGTCTGGCCGACTCGCGGATGTTCCTGCCCGGCCTGAACCTGGCCTACACCGATCGCTCGAGCATGGCCGCGTCGACCGAGGTGCGGACCCCCTTCGTTGACCCCGAGGTCGTCCGGGCGGCGTTCTCGATCCCGGGCCGGGACAAGATCCAGGGCCGGCAGGGCAAGCTCGCGCTGAAGCGCGCGGCCGAGGCCTGGCTGCCCAAGGAGATCATCTACCGGCCCAAGGCGTCCTTCAGCGCGCCGCTGCGCGCGTGGGTCCGCAACGACCTGCGCGAACTGGTCGACGATGTGCTGCTGAACGGCGAACTGGTCGGCAGCGGTTTCCTCGACCGGCAGGCCGTCACCCGGCTGGTCGAGGACGAACGGGCCGGCCGCGAGGACTACTCGAAGCAGATCTGGCAGCTGTTGACGCTGGAGACCTGGTGCCGCCATCTGGGTGAGCTGGGAGTCAGTACGTGACCCTTCTGAACAAGCGAGAGACGACCATGAAGCAGGTAGCGCAGAACTACAAGTCCGGTGAGCTCGCGGTTCTCGACGTGCCACCGCCGGCCTGCGCGCCGGGCGGGGTGCTGGTCCAGTCCCTGTACTCGCTGATCTCCACCGGCACCGAGTTGATGAAGGTCGGTGAGGCCCGGTTGTCGATGCTCGGCAAGGCCCGGGCCCGGCCGGACCAGGTGAAGAAGGTGCTGGACTCCGTCGTCCAGCAGGGCGCGGTCAACACCTACAAGAAGGTGATGAACAAGCTCGACTCCTACACACCACTGGGCTACTCGCTGTGCGGCGTGGTCGTCGAGGTCGGCCGCGGCGCCGAGGAGTTCAGCGTCGGCCAGCTGGTCGCTGCCGCGGGCAACGAGTTCGCGCTGCACGCGGAGTACAACTGGATCCCGACCAACCTGTGCGTACCGGTGCCTGACGGGGTTCCGCCGGAGCAGGCCGCCTTCTCGACGGTCGGTGCGATCGCGATGCACGGCGTCCGGCAGTCGGAGGTCCAGCTCGGTGACACCGCGG
Organism: Kribbella sancticallisti; assembly: GCF_039530625.1. Lineage (NCBI taxonomy): Bacteria > Bacillati > Actinomycetota > Actinomycetes > Propionibacteriales > Kribbellaceae > Kribbella > Kribbella sancticallisti. The sequence continues at coordinate 80,682 of NZ_BAAAOS010000010.1, forward strand.
TGGTCATCGGGCTCGGCCTGGTCGGCCAACTCGTGGTGCGGCTGCTGGTCGCGGCCGGTGTCCGGGTCTTCGGCATCGACACCGTCGACGACCGGTGCCGGATGGCGGAGAAGGCCGGTGCGATCGCCTGCTCGTCGGCCGACGAGGCGGGCGTCGCGACGCTGGAGCGGGCGCTGCTCGGCGCGAGCAATGGACTCGGAGCCGATCACGTCCTGCTGGCCGCCGGCGGCTCGTCGAACGGGCCGGTCGAGGTGGCCGCGCGGCTCGCCCGCGACCGCGCCAGGATCGTCGACATCGGCAAGACGAAGCTCGACCTGCCCTGGAACGCCTATTACGACAAGGAACTGGACGTCCGGTTCTCCCGCTCCTACGGACCCGGCCGCTACGACGACCGGTACGAGCTCGAAGGCATCGACTACCCGGCGGGGTACGTCCGCTGGACCGAGCGGCGCAACCTGGAGTGCTTCATCGACCTGATCGCCCGCGAGCAGATCGACGTCTCGTCGCTGGTCGCGCGGATCTTCCCGATCGCGGACGCGACCGAGGTCTACCAGCAGCTGAGCACCGGCGCGCTGCCCGGTGTCGGCTTCCTCTTCGAGTACCCGGACTCCGCGCCGCTCCCCCAGCCGGCCCCTGAGGCGGACCGGGGGAAGACCCGGCCGATCGCGGCCACCGGGACCACCGGGACCACCGGCAAGGTGCGGCTCGGCTTCGTCGGCGCGGGCAACTACGCGTCCTCGATGCTGCTGCCACATCTGGCCAAGAACGAGGACGCGGTGCTGGCGCACGTCGCCACGAACAAGTCGTTGTCGGCGGCCAACGCCCGGCGGCGCTTCGGTTTCGCGAGCATCTCGACCGACGCCGACGCGGTCCTGGACGACGAGTCGATCGACGCGGTCTTCGTGGTCACCCGGCACAGCAGCCACGCCGACCTGACCTGTCGGGCCCTCGAACGCGGCAAGGCGGTCTTCGTGGAGAAGCCGCTCGCGCTGACCGACGAGGAAGTGGATCGGATCGTCGCGGTCGTCGACGCCACCGGCAACGACCGCCTGATGGTCGGCTTCAACCGCCGCTTCGCTCCGCTGCTCACCGATCTCCGGTCGCGGTTCGGCGAACCGGGCGGCGGCGCGGCGGTGCGGTACCTGGTGAACGCGGGACGGCTGGACTCGACGAGCTGGTACCTCGACCAGGACCGCGAGGGCACCCGGTTCGCCGGCGAGGGCGGCCACTTCATCGACACGCTGTCGTGGTGGCTGGACAGCCTGCCGATCGAGGTCTATGCCGTCCATGGACCGGATACCGGGGACGTGATCGTGAACCTGCGCTTCGAGAACGGCTCGACCGGCACGATCAGCTATCTCAGCTGCGGCAACGCGCGGTTCCCGAAGGAGACGCTCGACGTTACCGGAGGCGGCCGGAACGCCAGGCTCGACAACTTCCAGAAGGCGTCCTTGTGGACCGGCCGCCGTCCGGCGACGAAGAAGGCCCGCGGGGGTACGGACAAGGGCCAGCAGGCCGAGCTGGAGAACTTCGTGGCGGCGGTCCGGTCGGGGTCGGCGATGCCCATCCCCTTCGAGTCTCTGATCGCCACCACTCGGGCCACCATCGCCGTCGATCGAAGCCTGTCCAGCGGCCGCCCGGAACCCGTCGCCTCCTCGCCTCAGCACCGCGGCCAGGGACCGGAGTGAGCCGCCAGCCAGTGGGGTGGTACGTCCGGCGCCTGCGGCGGATGTCGCCCACCGAACTGGTCTGGCGCACGCGGGACCACGTCCGCCGGACGACCTGGGCGTCTCAGCAGGTTCGGCCCGGCCAGGAAGCCGGCGGGCAGGCACCCGGCACCCGGGAGCGAACCTTCACCACGACCCTGCCGCCCGGTACTGCGGCCGCCGTACCGGAGGAAGCCCGCAAGGCGGTGATCTCCACCGCCGACGCGATCCTCGCGGGTGAGCTGGAAGTACTGGGCGTCGCTCGCAGCGATCTGCGCTCGCCCGACTGGTTCCGGGACCCTGTCACCGGCCGGCGGTCCGACCCGGCGCAGTACGCGTTCCGGGTGAACCATCGCTCCGAGGAGCTCGTCGGGAACGTGAAACAGGTGTGGGAGCTGTCTCGGCACCACCACTTGACCCAGTTGGCCGCGGCCTGGTACTTGACCCACGACGACAGCTATGCCGAACGGGCCGCGGAGCAGTTGCGGGACTGGTGGCAGCGCAACCCGTTCCTGTCCGGGATCCATTGGACCAGTGGGATCGAGGTCGGCATCCGGCTGATCAGCTGGACCTGGATCAGACGGTTGCTTGCCGACTGGCCCGGAGTGGGCGACCTGTTCGAGCACAACGAACTCGCGATCCGGCAACTGCACTGGCACCAGCGCTATCTCGCCGCGTTCCGCAGCCGCGGCTCGTCGGCGAACAACCACGTGATCGCCGAGGCCGCCGGTCAGCTCGCGGCCGCCTGTGCCTTTCCCTGGTTCGCCGAGAGTGCGGGGTGGCGCCGCGACGCTGCCGCATTGCTGGAACGGGAGCTGGACGCGAACACCTTCGCTTCCGGGGTGAATCGGGAACTCGCGACCGACTACCACCGCTTCGTCGCCGAACTCGGTCTGTACGCCGCCGCCGAGGCTGACGGAGCCGGCCATCCACTGTCGGAGCAGACCTGGTCGCTGCTGACCCGGATGCTCGACGTGGCCGCGGCGATCGTCGACGAGACGCTGCGGCCGCCACGCCAGGGCGACGACGACGAGGGCCAGGTGCTGGTGCTCGATCCGCCTGAGCTGACGAACTGGTCGGCCTTTCTCAACCTCGGCTCGGCTCTCGTCGGCGATGCCCCTTGGTGGCCGCGGACGCCGGCCACAGCGGCCGCGGTACTGGCTGGGTCCCTGGTGGGGCAACGCCGTCAGCCTGATCGCCCGGACATCCGGCCGGAGCATTTCGCCGACGCGGGCCTCACGATCCTGCACAGCCGCGACCCGGGTCCGGAGATCTGGTGCCGTGCCGACGCGGGGCCGCACGGGTTCCTGTCGATCGCGGCACATGCCCATGCCGACGCACTGTCGCTCGAGCTCCGGGTCGGTGGGGTCGACATCCTGGCCGATCCTGGAACGTACTGCTACCACGGCGAGGAGTCCTGGCGGAACTACTTCCGCTCGACCATCGGCCACAACACCCTGGAGGTGGCCGGCGCCGAACAGTCCGTGCAAGGCGGACCGTTCCTCTGGTTGCGGGGGGCGACCGGGCACGTACGGCGGTTCTCGACCAGCGACGACGCGTCGACGTGGACCGCCGAGCACGATGGCTACCAGGCGGCCGATCCACCGGTCACGCATCGCCGGTCGGTCGAACTGGACCATCGCGGCGGCTTCCTTCGGGTCGAGGACAGCCTGGACGCGGCCGCTTCCGCCCGGCTGGCCTGGCATCTCGGGCCACAGGTGAGCGTCGAACTCGACGGTCCGACCGCCCGGCTTCGCTGGCCGACCGGTACCGCGACCGTGGACCTGCCGCCGGAACTGACCTGGAACGCGCACCGCGGCGACACCGATCCGATTCTCGGGTGGTACTCGCCCCGCTTCGGGCACCGGGTGGAAAGCACCACGCTGCTCGGTACCGGTCGGCTCCTGGCGGACTCAGTCCTGGTCAGCCGGTTCCAGTTCCGGCACTGACCGGGCCTCGGCTGTATCAGCCTCCGTTCCGCGCCCTCTATTACAGGAACCAACCGACGGCGTTCGACTGGAGGGGCCTGTGAGCACACAGGAGCTGGACGTCAAGAAGTCCTGGCGGGCGATCCGGCGGCAGCGCCGCGTGGTCGCCGCGGTGGCCGTACTCGGTCTGCTGGGCGGGATCGGCTACGCCCTGGTGGAGCCGCCGCTGCACACCGCCACCTCTTTGGTGGTACTACCGCCGCCGCCCGCGACCGACGCGGAGAAGGAGGCGGGCACGCAGAGCATCGAGACGCAGGTGTTCATCGCCGGCAGCGAGCCGGTGCTCAAGAGCGCCGGCCAGAACCTGGCGCCACCGCTGGTCACCGACGTGGTCCGCGATCGGGTCAAGGTCGTCGCGGTCACCCAGGACGTGATCAAGATCGACGCACGGGGAAGCTCGGCCCAGCAGGCGATGCGGTTGGCCAACGCCGTCGCCGAGGTCTATCTGGTCTTCGTCACCACGGACCAGAAGCTGCCGGGCGACCTGGGGAAGAAGACGGGGGCTCGAATGCTGGAAGAAGCGACGACCGCACGAGGCGGCAACCTGGCGATCCATCTGGGCATCTTCGGCCTGCTGGGCGCCTTGCTCGGCGCAGTGGCCGGCTCGATCGGCGTACTGGCCGCGGCGCGCGGTGACCGGCGCCTGCGGCTGCGGGACGAGATCTCGGACGCGGTCGGGCTGCCGGTGCTGGCGTCGGTCTCGTCCTACCGGGCCGACAACCTCACGGACTGGGCCAACCTGCTCGAACACTACGCACCGACGGCGGTCGAGGCCTGGAGCCTGCGCAAGACCTTGCACCACCTCGGTCTGGACGTGAAGGGCGGACCACCCGTGTCGTTGAGCGTCATCTCGTTCGCCGGGGACGACAGGGCCCGGCCGCTCGGCCCGCAACTGGCGGCGTTCGCGAGCTCGATCGGCCTGTCCACCGCGATCGTGGTCGACAACCACCAGGAACCTCCCGGCAAGGTTGCCGTCAGCATCCACATCGTGGTGGTCGACCGCGACGCGCCGGACGTGGCCGGCGCCGAACCCACCACCCGGACGATCGTCGCCCTGTCGGCGGGCACGGTGACGGCCGAGGAGCTGGCCCGGCTCGCCGTCGCGGCCGCCGCGGACGACCGCGGCATCGACGGCTTGGTCGTGATGGACCCCGACCCGACCGACCGCACCATCGGCCGCGTCTCGCAGTCGACGAGGCGCACCGGCTCGCGGCTGCCCACCCTCCTCACCGGCACGGCGAAGAGGACCAGATGAGCAACCAGCCGTACTCCGAGTCGTTCCGCGCCGACCCGGCCTGGGACGATGACGACGACCTGTTCACCGACGAGCGGTCCGCCGCCTTCCCGCCCGACCACCTGGTCACCTTTCGCTTCCTCCGTGACGCGGTCAAACGGCATCTGCGGCTTTGGCTAGTGCTCGCGTTCGCCGGGCTGGTCCTGGGACTGGCGACGCCCACCGTGTTGCCACCGGCCAACGTCTCCTCGGCCCGGCTGCTGCTGACCCACCGCGAAGGCGACGACCCGGCCCGGGCGGCGGCCACGGACGTGAGTCTGGTGACCACGCACACCGTGGCTCAGCGGGCGATCGACCGACTCAAGCTGGCCGAGACGCCGGACGACCTACTCAAGCGGTACACCGTGACCCCACTGACCGACCGGGTGCTGGAGATCTCGGCGAGTGCCGAGACCAGCGAGCAGGCCACCCAGTTGGCCACGGTGCTGGCGCAGACCTACCTGGCCTTCCGCAGGGAGCAGATCAGCCAGCTGGACATCCCGCTGCGTCGTGACCTCGCCACGGCCAAGTCACTGGTCGCCGAGGCCGAGGCGGCGGTCACGGCCGCCGGTGACGATCCACGCGACCTGAAGGTGCCCAACAGCCCGGAGGCGATCAGGCTGGGCGCGGCCCGCGACCGGTTGCAGTACATCGAGCAACAGCTCATCGACCAAGAAGTACAGGCCTCCCGGATGAACAGCACCCGGATGCTCGACGAGGCCGCGCCGGTGCCGCTGTCGCAGAAGAGGACACTGGCCATCGGCGCCGTCTCAGGGCTGGTCGCGGGACTCTTCATCGGCCTCGGTTTCGTCGTCGTGCGGGCCCTGCTGTCCGACCGGCTGTGGAAGCGGCAGGACATCGCCCGGTCGCTGGCGGCCCGGGTCCGGCTCAGCACGGGCCGGCCACCGCGCTGGCGCTGGCGCCCGTACCCGACCTATCTGCGCAAGTCCCAGCGAGAGCACCCTGAGGTCCGGCTGCTGGCGCAGCATCTCGACCAGCAGATCAACTGGTCGAGGACGCCGACGCCTGCCCTCGCCGTGGTCAGCGTCGACGATGTCCGGGCCTGTGCCCTCGCGACGGCCTCACTGGCCGTCTCGGCGGCGGCCGAACGCAAGCATGTGCTGGTCGCCGACCTGACTGGGACCGGCCTGCTGGCCGGCCTTCTCGGCGTGAAGACCACCGGCACCCACGAGTCGCGCTTCAGTGAATCGGGCCGGCGCCTCGACGTGTTCCGCCCCGATCCTGACCGCGGCCCGGCCGAGGGGTGCTACCTGCGGCTCGGCGACAACAACCGTCCGACCGGCTCCGGCGACCTCGCCCTCGACGCCGCCTGGGACGCCGCCGACCTGGTCCTCACCCTGGCCACCCTGACGCCGGCGCTCGGCGCGGACCATCTGGCCACCTGGGCATCCCACGCCGCCGCCGTGGTGACAGCGGGACGCTCGACGGCCACCAAGATCCACGCCACCGGACAGATGCTGCGGCTCGCCGGCCTCTCGATCGACACGGCCGTGGTGCTCAACGCGGACCGCACCGACGAGGGTGTCGGGGTCGCGGAGGCCACCGAGGCCGCGGCCGGGTCGACCAGAGACCTGGAGATGTTCGGCCGATGAGCGCGATCGCCAGCATCGGCGCGCGACTCGCGGGCGACCCCGGCGCGAGGCGGATCGTCGCACCGGAACGCCGGCGGCGCCGGCGGGTGCAGGCGGTCTGGGGCCTGCTGGTACTGAACGTGTTGACGTTCTTTCCCGGCTCGCCGCACATCCTGCCGATCCCCGGCATCGTCGGCAAGCTCATCACCCAGGCTTCCCTGGTGGTCGCCCTGCTGCTGGTGCTGAGCGTGAACCGGCCCGCGCGGATCCGGCCCAGCGTCTTCATCTTCCTGCTGGCGCTGCTGGCGTCGGAGTCGCTGCTGGCCAGCATCGGAGCCGAGTTCCTGTTCGGCGCGCTCTTCCGGGCGGCCCGGCTGTTGCTCTTCATCGCGGTGCTGTGGCTGCTGACGCCATGGTGGACCCGGCGCGATCTGCTGCTGGTGCGTACCCACCTGATGATCATGTGGGTCGTGCTCGGCTCCGTCCTCCTCGGCCTGCTGGTCGCACCCGGGGTCGCGCTCACCGACGACCGGCTCGGTGGAGCCCTCTGGCCCGTCCCGCCGACCCAGGTCGGCCACTACGCCGCGGTGGCGACCGGCCTGACCACGGTGCTGTGGCTGTCCGGCCTGCTCCGTCGCGAACTGGCCTTGATCAGCGTCCTGCTGTCCGTGCCGATCCTGCTGCTGACGCACACCCGCACTGCTCTGGTCGCCTTGCTGGCCGGGGTCCTGATCGCCGGCCTGAGCCTGTTCACCACCCGGTCGCGGGTCCGCAAGTCGTTCGCCATCGGCGTCGCCCTCTTCACCGTCGGAGCACTCACCCTGGGTTCCGTGGTGACCACCTGGCTCGCGCGTGGCCAGGACACCGAGGAGGTCGCCGCTCTGACCGGCCGCCGGGCGGTCTGGGAGTCGATCGCGGCCGCGCCGCGCTCCACCTTCGAGACCGTGTTCGGCCTCGGACTGTCCAACAAGTCCTTCAACGGACTGCCGATCGACAGCAACTGGCTGGGCACGTACTACGACATCGGCCTGGCCGGGGTCGCGATCGTCGTGGCGACGGTGTTGTTCGTCCTGACCGCGGCCTTCTTCCAGCCGGACGGTCCGCGCCGCGCCCTGGCCCTGTTCCTGGTCGCCTACTGCGTCGTCGCCTCCTTCACCGAGAGCGGCCTCAGCGACGCGTCGCCGTACCTCCTCGAGCTGACGCTGGCCGCGTCCTTGGTGTACTCGGGAGCCTCCCGCGAAGGAGTGCGATGAAGATCCTGCTGGTGCACAACACGTACCGGTCGACCGCACCGAGCGGCGAGAACCGCGTCGTCGAACAGGAGGGCGAGGCCCTTGCGGCGCTCGGCCACCAGGTCGAGACGTTCGGGCGGCTCAGTGACGAGATCGAGGGCTGGCCGGCCTGGCAGAAGGCGACGCTGCCGGCCCGGGTGGTCTGGAACCCGACCAGCAAGCGGGATCTCGGCGCGACTCTGAACCGGACCCGGCCCGATGTCGTGCATGTCCACAACACCTTCCCGCTGCTGAGCCCGTCGGTGCTGTACGCGTGCCGGGACGCCGCGGTCCCGGTCGTCGCCACCCTGCACAACTACAAGTTGCTCTGCGCCAGTGGCGACTTCTTCCGCGACGGCGACGTCTGCCACGACTGTGCCGGCGGCAACCCCACGTCCGCGCTGGTGCATCGCTGTTACCGTGGCTCGGCGCTCGCTACCGGGCCGACGGTACTGGCCGCCCGCGCCCACCGCCGGAGTTGGCGCGACCTGGCGTCGGCCTACATCTTCATCTCCGACTCCCAGCGCACTCTGCTCGCGGCGATGGGATTCGAGCCGCGGCGGACCTTCGTGAAGCACAACCTGGTCCCGTACGACGGTCCGGTCGGCGGTGACCGGCAACGGCAGGTGGCCTACGTCGGCCGGCTGGACGCGCCCAAGGGAGCACCGCTGCTGATGAAGGGCTGGGACGCCTACCGTGCCCTGGCCGGCGACAACGCGCTACGGCTCGTCATCGCCGGCGGTGGTCCGCTGCTGCCCGAGGTGACGGCCTGGGCCGCTGACCGCCCGTCGGTCGAACTCGCCGGACACCTCACCAAACAGCAGTGCTTCGAGCTGATCGCCCGCTCCCGTGCGGTGGTCCTGCCCTCGGAGTGGGAGGAGACCTTCGGTCTCGTGGTGGTGGAGGCGATGGCTGTCGGTGTGCCGCCGCTCGCAGCCGGCCACGGGTCCTTCCCCGACCTTGTCAGCGACGGCGCCGACGGCGCACTGTTTGAACCAGGACAGCCCGAGGCACTGGCGAAACTCCTGCTCGATGTCGACACCAACCCCGAGCGCTACCAGGAGTACGGCCGCCGCGCCCGGGAGACGTACGACAAGCAGCACGACCCCCAGCGCAACATCGAGCAACTGCTCGACATCTACCGGTTCGCCATCCGCCACTCCGTCTCCGCTCGCCCCTGAGCGCGAACCGCTGCCCCGAAGGAAGTGTCATGGAACAACGCGATTCGTCCCGGTCCCCCGGCCGTGGATCCGCGTGGTACCGCCACCGACTGGTGGCCGTCGCCGTAGGCCTGGTCCTCGTCGCCGGCCTGCTGGTGGCGATCGTCGTCGACAACGACGATCCCGCCCCGGGGCAGGCGCAGAGCAACTCGACGGCTCCCGCACCGACACCGCCGCTCACCGCCCCGTCCACGCCGACGGCCAAGATCTGCGGGAACACCGCGGTGCTGTCCGGACCGGCCACCGCGCCGGCCGGCGCGGTCACCGTCGCCACGACGCAGAACCTCAACGACATCACCAAGGCCAGTCCGGCCGGCACCACGTTCTGGCTGCAGCCCGGCACCCATTCCCTCGGCGCCGGTCCCTTCAGCCAGGTGATTCCCAAGGAAGGGAACACCTACCTGGGCGCACCGGGAGCGGTGCTCGACGGTGGGCGGGTCAACCGCTACGCGTTCACCGGCTACGTCACGAATGTGACCATCAAGAACCTCACCATCCAGAACTTCGGCGCCCCGAAGACGAACAACGACGAAGGCGTGGTGAACCACAACGCCGCCATCGGCTGGACGATCGAGGGCAACACGATCCGTCACAACGCGGGCGCCGGCGTGATGGTCGGCAGCCGCAGCCAGATCCGTGGCAACTGCCTGCAGGAGAACGGCCAGTACGGCTTCAACGCCTACAACCCCGACAAGGTCGCCGGCATCACCATCGAGAACAACGAGATCGCCGGCAACAACACCGACGACTGGGAGGCGGCCAAGCCAGGCTGCGGCTGCACCGGCGGGGGGAAGTTCTGGGAGGTGACGGGCGCGGTGGTGCGCGGCAACTGGGTGCACCACAACCGCAGCGCCGGCCTGTGGGCCGACACCAACAACACCGGTTTCGCCATCGAGGGCAACTACTTCTCCGACAACACCGCCGAGGCGATCGTCTACGAGACCAGCTACAACGCGAGCATCCGGGGCAACACCTTCGTCCGCAACGGTCTCGGCAAGGGCCCGGCGAACGGCGGATTCCCGACCTCCGCGGTGTACATCTCCGAATCCGGCAGCGACAAGCGGGTGGCGGGAATGTTCAACCAGACGTTCGAGATCAGTGGCAACGTCTTCACCGACAACTGGGCCGGCGTGATCCTGTGGGAGAACGCCGACCGGTTCGCCGGTTCGCCGGCCAACACGAGCACCGGGTCGGGCACGCTGGTCAACCCGGCGACCGTCACCGTGAAGAGCTGCGTCGCGGCCAACATCGGCAAGCAGCCGTACCTCGGTGACTGCCGGTGGAAGACGCAGAACGTCCACGTCCACGGCAACACCTTCTCCCTCGATCCGAACAAGATCGGCAAGTCCTGCGCCTCGCGCAGCGGCTGCGGCTACAACGGGCTGTTCTCCAACTGGGGCACGTTCCCCGTCTGGTCGCCGTACAAGGAGAAGGCCATCCAGCAGGCCATCACCTTCGACCAGGGCAACCGCTTCTACGCCAACACCTACCGCGGGCCGTGGAACTTCATCGTGCACGAGCAGGGCAACCGGGTGAACTGGGCCGCCTGGCAGGGCGCGCCGTACGTCCAGGACCGCGACAGCGTGATCAAGGTGCAAGGGGAGCGCTGAGGACGATGACCGGGCGACCCGAGCGCGCCGCCGGTGAGCAGCTGGAGCTGCTCCGTTCAGCCGGCTACGCCGCGTTCGAGCGGCACGAGCGGGACCTCGACGTGCTGGACCTGGTCTACGACAGCCTGGTGGACGCCCCGGGAAGCGGCGGCGACGGAGTACGCCGGTTGCGGTTCGCCGGCCAGGGCTGGACGCTCGACGTCGACGTTCGCGGCCAGGAGCAGCTGACCGTGGACCTGCGGATCTGCCCGGCCGGCCCGGTGGTGGTGGAGTCACGCGGCGGGGACACCGACGACAGCTCGGCGGCGCGGCTGGTGAGCTTCCTGCTCCGCTGGCCCGGCACAGCACAGCGGCCGGTCCGGACCGCGTGGATCATGCTCTGATCCAGGCGCCCAACCGGCCGCCGGCTCTGGGCCGGGGGGTCTGCCCAGGCACTCGGCTCAGCTGCGCGGCTCAAGAAGCGAGCAGCACTCTGAGCTTGTCCAGGCAGCGCCCACGGATCGGGCCGATGCTGCCGATCGGAATGTCCAACCGCTCGGAGATCACGGCGTACGGAGCGGGCGGGTCGGCCATCAGCATGCCGAGCAACTGCTGCCACCGGTCCGGCAGGCTCTCCAGCGCACGCCGTACGTCGACCGCTCGCTCGTCGGCCAGCAGATCCGCGTCCAGCTCCGGCTGGTCACCGGCGACGACCTCGAAGGCGTCCGGCTCGTAGGTCAGCAGCACTCGCTTGCGGAAGGCCAGCACCCGCAGGCACTCCCGGCGGGTGGTGACCACCAGCCAGGCGCCGACCCGGACCGGATCGACCCGGTCGATGTGTTCCAGCAGCCGCAGCCAGACCACCTGCGAGACGTCGCAGGCGTCGCTGTCGGTCAGCCGGAAGCTGCGGGTGACGGCCCACACGAGTCTGGCGTAGTGGTCGACCACCCGGCTCCAGGCCGCCTGATCGCCGTGCGCGGCGCGGTCGACCAGGTCGGCGGCCTCGGACCTGGCGATCGATTCTGCTTCGTCGATGATGCCGGTGACACTGAGGTTCGGCATGGATTCCCCCCTCGGGAACACGTCACTACCTGGTGCGGTCTGTCAGTAGGCGCCGTCGCGGCCGAGGACGGCCCGGGCGGTCTTCCACAAAATGAGCAGGTCCAGGGCGATCGACCAGTTGTCGGCGTACCGCAGGTCGAGCCGCATGGACTCCTCCCACGTCAGATCGCTGCGTCCACTGACCTGCCACAGTCCGGTCAGCCCGGGCTTGACGAGCATCCGGCGGGCGTCGTCGATGGCGTACATCGCCACCTCGGCCGCGAGCGGCGGCCGGGGCCCGACCAGAGACATCTCGCCACGCAGGACGTTCACCAACTGTGGCAACTCGTCCAGCGAGAACCGCCGCAAGTGCTTGCCGACCCGGGTCACCCGCGGATCGTCGCGCAGCTTGAACAGCACTCCGTTGCCCTCGTCAAGCGCGTGCAGTTCGGCCTTGCGGGCTTCGGCGTCGACGCTCATGGTCCGGAACTTCAGCATCGAGAACTCGACACCGGACCGTCCCACCCGGGTCTGCCGGAACAGCACCGGGCCGCGGCTGGTCAACCGCACCAGCAGGGCGATCACCAGCAGCAGCGGAGCGGACAGCAGCAGCATTCCCCCGCCGACCGTCCGGTCGAAAATGCTCTTCAGCAGATGCGGTCCACCACTCACCGACGGCCGTTCCAGGTGCAGCAGCGACAGGCCGGCGACCGGACGGATCGAGATCCGCGGACCGGCGACCTCGACGATGCCCGGCGACACGATCAGGTCGACACCGCGCTGCTCGAGCGCCCAGGACAGCCGGCGCAGCGAATGCCCGGACAGCTCCGGATCGGCGGCCACCGCCACCACGTCGACCGCGTACAGGTCGACCGCGGCGAGGATGTCCACCTCGGTCCGCCCCAGCAACTCCGAGCCCGGCCCGGGTTCCTCGGCGGCGCCACCGCGCGGCAGGCAGGTCGCGACGACGACGTACCCGTCGGCCGGTCGCTCCTCCAGGTGCCGCCGCAGCGTCGTCACCTGCCCGTTGTGCCCGACCACGAGCACCCGGCGCATGCAGCGGCCGACGAACCGGCGATTGGCGATGCTGCGATGCAGCAGCCACCGCGCCAGCATCGCCGCCACGCAGGTCATCGGAACCGCGAGCACGACGAAACCGCGAGCCACGTTGCTCTTGGTCGCGTACGACGCGACCGCCACCACGGCGGTCAGCGCCACCGTGGCCCGCAGGATCGACCTGAACTCCTCCGGGCCGGTGCCGAAGTAGCGGGTCTCGTACCCCCGTTCCAACGCCACGCAGGCCAGCCAGGCGATCGGCAGGACAGCGCCCAGGACGAAATAGCCCAGGCTGATCTGGCCCCCGAACCGGGTCACCAGCGCACCCGAGACACCGATCAGCGCGGCCGCGAAGTCACCGCCGAGCGCCGCCCACCGGTACTTCGCCACCCAGCGCGCCTCGGTGAACCGGGCCGACCGCGGCACGATCGCCGGCACCTCGTCGGGCACCACCCAGACCGGTCGACGGCGATCCCCCATCGCCGCCGGCCGCTGATCGGCTGGATCAGCCAAACCTTCGGACACGACAAAGTCAGTCACACAGAGCCACCCCCCACAGGTGAATCGATGCCCGGGACCTGACCCACTCCCCGTCACGGACTTCGATGAAATGCCGCCCCCACAACGGCAGTTACCGCAGATTACTACGCCAGACCAGTATCCGACAGTAGCCATTCCGGGTTTTATCGGTCCGGAACCCGAACGCCCTCTCGCGGGAAAAAAACTGACCCCCGGACCCAAGCGGGTCCGGAGGTCGGTAACAACTACAGAAAGTGATCAGCCGGCGATCAGGCCGTCTCCGCTGATCAGTTCACGCATCTCGGCCAGCGTGCTGTCGCCGGGCGGCAGGATCGCGTCGGAGTCGTGCAGCACGTCGTCCGGCACCCGCTCGCCGTTGCGGACGAAGTCCAGCAGCGCGGCGAACGCAGTACGGAAGCCGTCCTCGTCGTTGGCCGAGACCGCCTTCTCCAGGTCGGTGTCCACCGCGTTGAGCTGGTCGATCTTGTCGTCGGCCAGAACCCACTGACCTTCGCCCATGATCCGGACGATCATCTACGCGTCTCCGTCCTGCGGTCGAGCCGGCTGCTGTGCGGGCTGCTGAACTGGCTGCTGGGGCTGGGCCGCACCACCGGGTGCGTCCTGGGCGATCTGCTTGGGCGCCTCGGCCGGAGCCAACTGCGCCTTCAGCGCGGCGAGCTCGGACTCGACGTCCGACCCCGTCGACATCCGCTCCAGCTCGAGGGTGATGCTGTCCTTGCTGCTGCCGCTGGCGTCGTCGAGCGCGCCCGAGGCGAGCAGTTCGTCGATCGCACCGGCACGGGCCTGCATCTGCTGGGTCTTGTCCTCGGCGCGCTGCACGGCCAGGCCGACGTCGCTCATCTCCTCGGAGATGCCGGAGAAGGCCTCGTTGATCCGGGTCTGCGCCTCGGCCGCCGTGTAGGTGGCCTTGATCGTCTCCTTCTTGGTGCGGAAGGACTCGACCTTCGCCTGCAGCCGCTGCGACGCGAGGGTGAGCTTCTCCTCCTCGCCCTGGAGCTGGGCGTGCTGGGTGGTGAGGTCGTCGATCTGACCCTGCAGCCCGGACTTGCGGGTCAGGGCCTCGCGGGCGAGGTCCTCCCGGCCCATCGAGAGCGCCTTCTGTGCCTGGTCCTGCAGCTTCTGCGACTGCGCCTGCAGCTGGGAAGCCTGCAGCTCCACCCGCTTCCGGCTGGTGGCCACGTCAGCCACGCCGCGGCGTACCTTCTGCAGCAGTTCGAGCTGCTTCTGATACGAGTAGTCAAGGGTTTCGCGAGGATCTTCGGCCTTGTCCAGGGCCGTGTTGGCCTTGGCCTTGAAGATCGTCGACATCCGCCTGAAGATGCTCATCGATATCCGTACCCCTTCTGTGCCGGAGAGTGGACCCGGCGTGCGTGTCAACCACCCTATGTCGCCATGGGTCACCACACTATCGGGACCGGCCCGGATAAAGTGGTCGAAAGGTCCGGGGACCACCCCGAGGCCGGCGCCGCCAGTTCCCGAATGAGGTTCAGTCTCCGTGTTCCGTCGTACCAAGTCTGAGACATCGAAACAAACCGCGCCCACGGCCCCCGAGCCGAAGCCCGGAGGCAAGGGACGTCCGACCCCGACCCGGCGTGATGCCGAGGCGGCCCGGAAGGCGGCCCTGAAGAAGCCGCGTAACCGTAAGGAAGCGTCTGCCTACCGGCGGGAGAAGGTCCGGATCGAGCGGGCCAAGATGCAGGACGCCCTGAAGACCGGCGACGACCGGTACCTGCCGGCCGCCGACAAGGGGCCGGTCCGGCGGTTCGCCCGGGACTACGTCGACGCGCGCTGGTCGGTGATGGAGTTCGCGCTGCCGGTGCTGCTGGTGATCTCGCTGCTCGGCGTCGTCTTCTCGGCCGCGTTCACCTGGCTGCCCGGCCTGGTCAACATCTTGTTCCTGGTGATGATCGTGGCGATCGCGTTCGACTGGTTCATCCTCACCGGCGGTCTCAAGCGGGCCGTCGCGAAGAAGTTCCCGAACGAGTCGGCCAAGGGGATCGGCTTCTACGCCGTTCGCCGGACGATGCAGATGCGCCGCTGGCGGCTGCCCAAGCCGATGGTCGCCCGCGGCGAGAAGCCCGCGTAGTCAGGGTGTCTGAGGCGTCCGGCATGCCTGCTGTTTCCGGCGTGCCCGAAGTGTCTGGCGGGGCCGGCTCGGATGTCGAGGTGGCGGTCGCGGCGGCTTCGGCGGGGGCGGCGGTGGTGCGGGCGAAGTACGGGACGGCGGTGGGGCGGTATGCCAAGTCGCCGACCGACTTCGCCACGGATGCCGATCTGGAGGCAGAGCAGGCGATCGTCGAGCTGATCCGCCGGGCCCGGCCGGAGGACGCGATCGTCGGCGAGGAGTACGGCGCCGGCGGCTCGAACGGGCCGGCTGGGCGGACGTGGCTGGTGGATCCGCTCTGCGGGACGCTCAACTTCGCGGCTCAGACTCCGCTGTTCTGCGTCAACGTCGCCTTGCAGTCAGCAGACGGGCCGGCGGTTGCCGCGGTCGCCGATCCACTCAGCGGCGAGGTCTTCTGGACCGACGGGACCAAAGCCTTCGTACAGCGCGACGGCGCCAACTCACCCGCCGAACCGTCGGCGATCTCCCGGATCGTCGACATCGACGTGGATGCGCTGCCGACCGCGCGGTTCCACCCCACCGCTCTGCTGGCCGACCAGGAGTTCCGGGACATGTTCGCGCCCCGGGTCTCGTCCACCACGCTCACCCTCGCGTGGGTCATGGCCGGGCGGCGCGCGGCGTACGTGGCCAACGGGACACTGCGCGACAGCGTCCACTTCACCGCCGGCATCATGCTCTGCCAAGCGGCCGGCTGCGTCGTCACCGATCTCCGCGGCCGACCCGTGCTCACCGGGCCGGGCCTCGTCGCCGCTGCCGACGCAGCCACGCACGCGAAACTGCTGGACCTCATCGCGCGCAACCACTGATCGACGGCCGGGTCACCCGTCGGCCGGCCCACCCATCGGCCGGGTCACCCGTCGGCCGGGTCGAAGGGCGAGACCTCGATCGGGACCTGGCAGGCCTTGGTGGCCTTGGCCGCCCAACCTTGCGCGGTCTCGAGGTCGGGTGCCTTGATCACCCAGAACCCGGCCATGTACTCCTTGCTCTCCGCGAACGGGCCGTCGGTGACCAGCACCTCGCCGGCCTCGACCCGGACGACCTTCCGCGTCGACCGCGCCTGCAACCCGCCGCCGAAGACCCAGACGCCCTGGTCGACCATCTCCTGGTTCAGCGCGTCGACGGCGCCTCCGTCGTCCGGCGGCGCCGGTTCCCCGTCGACCAACTGCACCGCGAGCAGATACTGCGTCATCTCCACCACTCCTCTCGTAGCCAACCTCTCATCTCCCATACGCACGACACGCCTCCAAATCGACATCGAACCCCACCCGATCCCCGATCGTTCACGGATCCGCCGAGGTGCTGACGGCCTGCCTGCGACGGCTGTGGCGCGGGTGTACGTCGTACCGGAGGACCTGGGAGTGAGTGCGACGCGGGTTGGCGGGGTGTGGGCGAGGTGGGGGAAGTAGGGTCGAGGTATGGACTTTCGGTATCTCGGGAACAGTGGGTTGAAGGTCAGTGAGATCTCGTACGGGAACTGGATCACGCACGGGTCGCAGGTGGAGAACGAGCAGGCCAAGGCTTGTGTGAAGGCGGCGCTCGACGCCGGGATCACCACGTTCGACACCGCTGACGTCTACGCGAACACCAAGGCGGAGGTCGTCCTGGGTGAGGCGCTGGAGGGTGTGCGGCGGGAATCCGTGGAGGTCTTCACCAAGGTGTACTGGCCGACCGGGCCGGGTGGACCGAACGACGCCGGGCTGTCGCGCAAGCACATCCACGAGTCGATCAACGGGTCGCTGAAGCGGCTGAAGACGGACTACGTGGACTTGTACCAGGCGCACCGGTTCGACACCGAGACGCCGCTGGAAGAGACGATGGAGGCGTTCGCGGACGTCGTCCGGTCCGGCAAGGCGCTCTACATCGGAGTCTCGGAGTGGACCGCCGAGCAGTTGCAGGAGGGCCACCGGCTGGCTCGTGAGCTGCGGATCCCGTTCGTCTCCAACCAGCCGCAGTACAACATGCTCTGGCGGGTGATCGAGGGCGAGGTCGTGCCGGCCTCGGAGGAGCTCGGGATCGGGCAGGTGGTGTTCTCCCCGATCGCGCAGGGCGTGCTGACCGGGAAGTACAAGCCGGGCGAGCAGCCGCCGGCCGGCTCGCGGGCGACCGACGAGAACGGCGGCGCGAACTTCATCGGCCGCTTCCTCACCGACGACGTGCTGACCCGGGTGCAGGAGCTGAAGCCGATCGCGGACGAGGTCGGGCTGAGCCTGGCCCAGCTCGCGATCGCCTGGGTGCTGCAGAACCCGAACGTGTCCTCGGCGATCACCGGCGCCTCCCGGCCCGAGCAGGTCGCCGAGAACGTGAAGGCGTCCGGTGTGAAGCTCGAGGACGCGCAGCTGAAGCGGATCGACGAGACCCTCGGCGGCATCGTCGAGCGGGACCCGGCCAAGACCGCGCAGAACTCGCCGCAGACCCGGCCGGGCTCGTGAGCTGGACCTGGCGGTTCGAGACCGCCGCCGGTGAGCCGGCCGATCCGGGAGAGCTGACCGGCGCGGAGTTCTCCGCCCAGGGTGACGCGGAGAGCTGGCTCGGCGAGATCTGGCGCGAGCTCGCGGAGAAGGGTGTCGAGCAGGTCTACCTGCTCGAGGACGACCGCGAGGTCTACGGCCCGATGAGCCTGTCCGCCTCGGAGTAGCCACCCGCAGTACGGCCCGCAGTACCGCTTCGGAGCCCGTACGGCGAACTGTGCCCTGCCGCACGTTCGCCGTACGGGCTCGCCTGTGTCCGGATGCTGAGCGGTAAGCTGCGGCGAGAACCACTCCTGTGGCGCAGGGAAGCCGGTCCGAAGCCGGCGCTGACCCGCAACCGTAGGCCGCGTACCGCCGCGGCGAGCCGGACCGCTGGGCCACAGGCAGACAGGCTCACCTACCCGCCGAGGTCCGCGGGTGGAGCCCGGCCTCCCGGCATGCGTGCCGCGAGATCTGTCCTCCACCGGGTCCGGCCCGATCGAGGACATGAGATGACTGCAAAGCGGACCGCACGCCTGGTCCTCAGCCTGCTGGCGGGGCTGCTGCTCGCCGGAACCGTCACCACCACTGCACAGGCAGAGGACGGCTACCGCTTCTGGGGCTACTACCAGTGGTCCAACGGCCAGTGGGCCTTCGCCCAGAAGGGCGCGGACGTCACTGTCCCGGCGGACGGCTCGGTCGAGGGCTGGCGGTACGCGCTGGGTGGCGCCAAGCCACGGCTGCCTCGGGCGGCCGGGGACTTCGAGACCATCTGCGGCGCGACAGCGGCCGAGACCGGCAAGAAGCGGGTCGCCGTGGTGATCGACTCGGGCACCCCCGCGGACTCCGTGTCCGGCCAGGCTCCTCCCGCCGCCACCGGGACCTGTGTGGTGACCGATCCGAAGGCGACCGGTGCGAAGGTCCTGGCGGCGGTGAAGCCGGTGCGGATCGAGAAGGGCCTCACCTGCGGCATCGCGGGCTACCCCGCCACGGGCTGCGGTGACCCCGTCAAGAACATCCAGGTGCCGGCCACTGACGAGCCGGTACAGCTGGAGATCGGTACCCCGGTCGGCGCGGCCAACGCGCCTTCCCCCGCCTCTGCACCAACAGAGCAGAGTGACGACGGTGCACCCTGGACGGGCATCGTCATCGCGGCGGTCGTCGTACTCCTCCTTGCTGGTGGCGGTCTAGTTCTCAGCCGTCGCCGTACGGGTCAGCGAACCTAAGTGCGCGCTGTCGACCTTCCGAACCTCCCCCGGGCTCTTCACCCCGGGGCCTGGTGGCTGTGGGCCCTAGGACTCGCAGTAGCCGCTAGCAGGACTCGCAACCCTGTGCTGCTGGTCCTCATCCTGGTAGTGGCGGGCTTCGTGGTCGCCGCCCGCCGCGGCGATGCTCCCTGGGCCAACAGCTACATCGCGTTCCTCAAGCTCGGTCTGGTCGTCATCGCTATTCGAGTGGTCCTGCAAGCGGTGCTGTCGACCCGCTCGCAGGGCAACCTCGTGCTGTTCACTCTGCCGGAGATCCCGCTCCCCGACTGGGCCAACGGCGTGAAGCTCGGCGGCGAAGTGACCGCCGAAGCGGTCCTCACAGCCCTGTACGACGGCGGCCAGCTGGCAGTGATGCTCTGCTGCATAGGCGCGGCCAACGCCCTGGCCAGCCCACGCCGCCTCCTCAAGTCGCTCCCCGGAGCCCTGTACGAGATGGGCGTCGCGTGCGTGGTCGCGCTCACCTTCGCCCCGCAGCTGGTCACCGATGCCCGGCGGACCCGGGCTGCACGCCGCCTGCGCGGGCGAACGCGCGGCTCGTTCCGCACCACGGCGATGCCGGTCCTCGAGGGTGCACTCGACAGGTCCGTCGAGCTGGCCGCCGCCATGGACTCCCGCGGCTACGGCCGCACTGCGCACGTGCCGCGTCGGCAGCGGCGCATCACTGGCGGCTCCGTCCTGCTCGGCCTGCTCGGCATTGCTCTAGGCGTCTACTCCTTGCTTACCGACGCCATGGCCTTCCCCGTCGCGGCCGGAGCTCTGGTAGTCGGTCTGCTGCTCGCGGTCGGCGCCATGGCAGTCGGCCATCAGCGGGTGACCAGGTCGCGCTACCGGCCGGATCCGTGGGCCCTGCCCGAGTGGCTCGTCACTGCGTCCGGTGCGGTGGCAGCCGGGGTCATGGTCATCTCTGCTGCCCGTGGCGTGGAAGGGCTCGTACTAGCGGGGCCGCTGATGGTTCCGCCCGTGCCCTGGGTCCCGGTGCTCGGTCTGCTGGTCGGACTGGTTCCGGCCATCGCTGCACCACCGCTGACCCGACGACGGGAACTGGTGCCCGCATGATCGAGTTCGACCGCGTGACTGTGACCTACGACGGCGCCCCCGAGCCCGCGCTGCGCGACGTGAGCTTCACCATCCCTGAAGGCGAACTGGCTCTGGTGATCGGCCGGACCGGCTCCGGCAAGTCCACCCTGCTGCGGACCATCAACGGCCTGGTCCCGCACTTCACCGGCGGGACCCTGGCCGGCCGGGTACTGGTCAACGGCCGGGACACCAAGGACTACCGCCCGCGTGACCTGGCCGACGTGGTCGGCATCGTCGGGCAGGACCCGATGTCAGGCTTCGTCACCGACACCGTCGAGGATGAACTGGCCTACAGCATGGAGTCACTCGGCATCCCGCCGGACGTCATGCGCCGCAGGGTCGAGGAGACACTCGACCTGCTGGGACTGGCCGACGTACGGGATCGGGCTTTGACGTCCCTGTCGGGTGGGCAGAGGCAGCGGACCGCTATCGGGGCCGCACTCACCTCGCACCCGGCGGTACTGGTTCTGGACGAGCCCACGTCGGCGTTGGATCCCCAGGCTGCTGAAGAGGTCCTGGCCGCGCTGCAGCGGCTCGTGCACGACTTGGGCGTCACTGTCGTGATGGCTGAGCATCGGCTCGAGCGGGTGGTCCAGTACGCCGACAGGGTTATCGAGGTACCAGGTGGCACTGCGGCAGTCTCCACAGGTCTACCGGTCGACCAGATGATCACAGCCCCAGTGGCACCGCCCGTGGTGGAGCTTGGCCGACTTGCGGGCTGGTCGCCGCTGCCCCTGTCAGTGCGGGACGCCCGGCGCGCTGCCGTCGCGCTGCGGACTCGGCTGACCGGCTTGGCGCCACTGCGGCCGGTTGCCGTAGCAGGGCACGAACTAGCGCAGTGCAAGGACCTGATCGTGGCCTACGGCAACATCCCTGCTCTGCGCGGGGTGTCGTTGAGCATCAGGTCCGGCGAGGTGGTCGCCCTGATGGGCCGGAACGGCGCCGGCAAGTCCACCTTGCTCAACGCGCTCGTCGGACTCGTCCAGCCGCGCTCGGGAAGTGCCACCGCGGCCGGAGTCGACCCGCGGCGTACGAAGCCGTCGAGGTTGGTGAAGGCGGTGGGGTTGGTCCCTCAAGAGCCTGCCGACCTCCTGTACGCCGCCACGGTGGCTGACGAGTGTGCCGGCGCTGATGACGACTTCCGGGTGTCCCCTGGTAGCTGTCGAGCCCTGCTCACCCGGTTAGCTCCCGATATCGACGACCGGCTGCACCCGCGCGACTTGTCCGAGGGACAGCGCCTCTGCCTGGCTCTGGCCGTCGTACTGTGTGGCGCTCCCCCGCTGCTGCTGCTCGACGAACCCACCCGTGGGCTCGACTACGGCGCCAAGCGGCGGCTGGTGGAGATCCTGCGGGAACTGGCTCTGGCCGGGCATGCGGTCGTGCTGTCCACGCACGACGTGGAGATGGTCGCCGAAGTGGCGACCAGGGTGCTGGTGCTGGCCGAAGGCGAGTTGGTCAGCGATGGCGAGACCGCCACCGTCATCTCCGGCTCTCCCGCCTTCGCTCCGCAGGTGGCGAAGATCCTTGCACCACTGCCGTTCCTGACCGTCGGAGAAGTCGCTACCGCCTTGGAACGGGCCTCGTGAACCTGCTCCGCCTCAAGCCCCGCAGTACTGCGACCCTGGTGCTCGCGTCGGTCGTCGGCATCTTCGCCTTCGGCTGGCCCCTGCTCTGGCAGACGTCACAGAGCGGGGAATCAGCGCTCGGACACACCACGGACGCGCCCTGGCTGTTCGTCCTGCTCCTGCCGCTCCTGGTCGCCGTAGTACTGGCTGAGTTGTCCGAATCAGGGATCGACGCCAAGGTGATCTCCCTCCTCGGCATGTTGGCGGCAGTAGGTGCCGCACTGCGTGCACTCGGCCCTGGTACTGCTGGGCTCGAGCCTGAGTTCTTCCTGCTGATCCTGGCTGGGCGGGCCTTCGGTGCCGGGTTCGGGTTCGTCCTGGGCGCGCTGTCGCTGCTGGCCGGTGCACTGGTCAGTGGCGGGGTGGGGCCGTGGATGCCGTTCCAGATGTTCGCCTGCGCCTGGGTGGGGTGCCTGGCCGGCCTCCTCCCGCGCGTGGGCGGCCGGCTGGAGATCCTCCTGCTGGCGGCGTACTCGCTGGTCGGTGGGATTCTCTACGGCCTGGTGATGAACCTGTGGTTCTGGCCGTACGCCACCTTCGGCAGCGACTTCTCGTTCATCCCGGGCGACGCGTTGGCGGAGAACCTGCACAGGTACTTCTTGTTCGTGGTGGCCACCTCGCTCGGCTGGGACATCCCCCGCGGGGTGCTGTGCGCAGTACTGGTGCTGCTGCTGGGTCGGCCGATCCTCAACGCGTTCCGCCGGACGGCCCGGAAGGCGGCGTTCGACGTACCGGTGGTGTTCGAGGAGAGGAGGTCGGTCAATGGCTGAACTCGTCACCGGACCGGATGGAGCGGTCGTTGACGGAGTACTGCGGTTGGGAGTCGACGGCAACGTCGCGGTCGCCGGGTACGAGGTGACTACGACCCGGACCCCGCGCGGGCTGCGGTACGACGTACTGGCGCCTGACGGGTCGCTGGTCTCCTGGACGGCGCCGGTGGCTGCCCAGCGCACTCTGGTCCTCGGTGGGGCGCGTTCCGGGAAGTCCACCGAGGCCGAGCGACTGATGGCCGAGCACCCCGACACCGTGTACGTCGCGACGGGTGGAGATGGGTCGGCTGATCCCGAGTGGGCCGAGCGGATCTCTCGGCACCAGGAGCGGCGGCCGGCGACCTGGGGACTCGTGGAGACCATCGACCTCGTGCCCGTGCTGGAGACGCCGGGTCCGCCGCTGCTGATCGACTGCCTGACGCTCTGGCTGGCGCGGACGATGGACGACTGCGAGGTCTGGGACGACCTCAACCGCTCCACGGCCGTCGAGCAACGCATCGAGGAGTTGGCCGCGGCCTGGTCCGCGACTCCCCGCCTAGTCGTTGCTGTCAGCAACGACGTCGGCTCGGGGGTGGTCCCGGCCGACGCCGGCACCCGGCTCTTCCGTGACCTGATGGGACGCGTCAACACCACGATTTCCCGTCGGTCCGACACGGTCTTGTGGTGCACCGCCGGCCGGACCGTCGCCCTGTGAACGGCCTGAGGCTGGCAGTCGGAACGTTGTCCGTGCTGCCTGCCGGGATGCCCTCGAAGGTTGATCGCGTGGTGGCGGGGCGGGCGATGGCTTGGGCACCGGCGGTCGGGTTGGTGCTGGGCGGGATCGCGGCGGCTGTGGTGGCCGCGGCCGACGCACTGAAGCCTGAGGCCCAGTTGCTCTCCGCGGTGCTTGGGATCGTGGTGCTGATGGGATTGTCAGGGGCCCTGCATCTGGATGGGCTCGCCGACACCGCCGACGGATTCGGCAGCAGGCGCGACCGGGAGACGATGCTGCGGATCATGAAGCGGAGCGACATCGGCCCGTTCGGCGTCGCCTCGATCGCCGGCGTCCTGCTGATCGACGTCGCCGCCCTGACCGCCTGCATCCAAGCCGGCTTCGGCTGGCAGGCCCTCCTCATCGGCGCCGTCGCCAGCCGCCTTACCCTCCCCTGGTCCTGCCGCACCACCACCCCGTCCGCCCGCCCCGACGGCCTGGGCGCCATGGTCGCCTCCACGGTCCGGCCGCTCACCGCCTATGTCCTCACCCTCGCCGCACTCGCCTCAGCCATAGCCCTCACCTGGCTGACCAGCCCCTCTGAACCAACTGGCCCTGATCTGATCGGCGCAGGCGCCGCGGTACTCATCGCAGTCCTCGTCGCCGGCGCGCTAACCCACCGGGCAACCACAGCACTAGGCGGAATCACCGGCGACACCCTCGGCGCCGGCGTCGAACTCGCTCTTCCAGCCGCCCTGATCACGCTCGCCCTCACCTCCTGACGCCACGCCAGTCCCCCGAGACCAAGGGATGTCCCGACCTGGGCATTAGTGTTCTCGCGGGGGTTGGATGGGCAGTACTGGGCGTAACAGTGAGGACACATGGCGATCACTCGCAGTATCGGTACCGGCGGTTCGGGAGCGAAAGCCCCGCGATCCGTTATCTTTATGTAATGAACGCAACCCGCCCAGCGCCTGGCTCGCAGGCTTCGCTCCGCGAAGCCAACCGCGAGCGTGTCTTGGGGGTTGTCCGGCAGCACGGTCCACTCACGCAGGTCGAGATCGCTGCCGCCTCCGGGTTGTCCGCCGCCACCGTCTCCAACATGGTCAAGGAACTCGACCAGGCCGGCATGGTCGGCCTGTCCCGCAGCATCCGCAACGGTCGCCGCGCGGTACTGGTCTCGCTGGCTTCGGGCGGTGGACTGCTGGCCGGGGTCGCCTTCGGTGAACGCGACGTCCGGGTGGCGATCGCCTCCGAGAACAGCGAGATTCTCGCTCAGCAACTGATGCCACTGCAGGCCGACCACGTCGCCGACGACGGGATGGAACGCGCCGCCCGACTGCTCGCCGACCTCGCCGAGCAGGTCGGCGCGGGCGTCGAGGACATCGGCGCGATCGGGTTCGGCCTGCCCGCTCCGGTCGACTCGGTCAGCGGCGAGGCGGGTTCGGACGCGGTACTGCCGGGTTGGCGCGGCGTCAACGTGGCCGAGGCGATGGCCGGGCATCTGCGCGCCCCGGTCGCGCTCGACAACACCGCCAACCTGGCCGCCCTCGGCGAACTCCGCAACGGCGCGCTGCGCGGCGTCCAGCACGGCTGCTACATCAAGTTCTCGTACGGCGTGGGCGCGGGCATCGTGCTCGGTGGCGAGGTGTTCCGCGGCTCGGCCGGCACCGCGGGCGAGATCGGCCATCTCACCATCGACGAGAACGGTCCGATCTGCCGCTGCGGCAACCGCGGCTGCCTCGACACCTTCGTCGGGTCCCGCGCGTTGCTCAGTTCATTGCAGGCCTCGCACGGGGCGCTCCGGCTCAGGGATGTCGTCACCCGGGCACTGGCCGGCGATCTCGGCTGCCGGCGGGTGGTCGAGGATGCCGGCCGCCGGGTCGGCGTCGCGGTGGCGGGCCTGGTCAATCTCTTCAACCCCGAGGTGATCGTTGTCGGCGGCAAGATGGCCGAGGCCGGCGACCTGATCCTGCTCCCGATGCGGGAGGCGCTGGACCGCTGCGCGATCCCGAGCGCGGCCGCGACGGTGGAGTTACGGCCGGCTGAACTCGGTGACGAAGCGGATGTGCTCGGCGCCATTCAGTTGGCGTCCGTGCTGAGCCACTCGCGGACGGCCAGGTTGCTGGAGACAACCGTGTAACAACGATATGTCTATTTCTTGAATTCAAGCCTTGACGTCAAGCCCGATCTGCCTTTGACTCTGCTCAGGCCTACTCGGGCCCTCACGTCAAGGAGTCGCTCTATGTCCGTCTCACCAACCCGTCTTGTCGGCCTCGGCATCGCCGTCTCGGCCCTTGCCCTTTCCCTCGTGGCTTGTGGGTCGGACGAACCCGACACCGCGGCCGGCGGTGACGCCAAGGCCGGCGGCAAGATCGCGCTGCTGCTCCCGGAGTCGAAGACGACCCGGTACGAGTCCCTGGACCGGCCGCTGTTCACCGAGGCCCTCAAGGCCGCGTGCGCCGACTGCGAGCTGATCTACAGCAACGCCGACCAGGACGCCGCGAAGCAGCAGCAGCAGGCCGAGGCCGCGCTGACCCAGGGCGCCAAGGTGCTCGTGCTCGACCCGGTCGACGGCAAGGCCGCCGCCGCGGTCGTCGCCTCCGCCAAGGGCCAGAACGTTCCCGTCATCGCCTACGACCGGTTCATCGAGGGCGCGAACTACTACGTCTCGTTCGAGAACGAGGCCGTCGGCAAGCTGCAGGCCCAGACCCTGATCGACACCCTCAAGGCAGCCGGCAAGACGTCCGGCAACATCGCCATGATCAACGGCTCGCCGACCGACCCGAACGCGGCCGACTTCAAGAAGGGCGCGCACAGCGTGCTCGACTCCAGCGGTTTCAAGGTCGCCGCGGAGTTCGACACCCCGGACTGGAGCCCGGACAAGGCCCAGGCCTGGATGGAAGGACAGCTGAGCGCGATCAAGGCCGGCCTGGTCGGCGTCTACGCCGCCAACGACGGCACCGCCGGTGGCGCCATCGCCGCCCTCAAGGGTGGTGGCGTGACGCCGCTCCCGCCGGTCACCGGTCAGGACTCCGAGCTCGCCGCGATCCAGCGGATCGTCGCCGGCGACCAGGCGATGACCATCTACAAGGCCGTGAAGCCGCAGGCCGAGGCCGCCGCCAAGGGCGCCGTGGCGCTGGCGACCGGTGGCAAGCCCGAGTCGACCACCGACAAGTCCGGCGTTCCCTCGACGATCCTGGACCCGGTCGCGGTCACCAAGGCCAACATCAACGACACTGTCGTCAAGGACGGCATCTACAAGGTGACCGACATCTGCACCGCGTCGTTCGCGGCCGCCTGCGCGACCGCCGGCCTCAAGTAATCCCGGTTCCCGACGGTCCGGGTGGGCACCGCGTACCCACCCGGACCGTCGACCGGACAGCAAGCCTCAGGAGGCTGATCGATGACTGTCACTCCCACCCCCGCGCCGGCGATGGCCGGTACGGTGCTGGCGCTTCGGGGCGTCTCGAAGCGCTTCGGCGCGGTCCAGGCGCTGAAGAACATCGAGCTGGACGTGCGCGCTGGTGAAGTGCTCGCCCTGGTCGGTGACAACGGCGCCGGCAAGTCGACGCTGGTGAAGACCATCGCCGGGGTCTACACGGCCGACGACGGCGACATGGTGTTCGACGGGCGGCCCGTGCGGGTCGGCAGTCCGGCCGAGGCGCAGCAGCTCGGCATCGCGACGGTGTTCCAGGACCTGGCCCTGTGCGACAACCTCGACGTGGTCGCGAACCTGTACCTCGGGCGCGAGCTGCGCAAGGGCAACGTGCTCGACGAGGTCGAGATGGAACGCTCCTCCTGGGAGCTGCTCCGCCAGCTGTCGGCCAAGATCCCCAGCGTCCGGATCCCGGTGGCCAGCCTGTCCGGTGGTCAGCGCCAGACGGTCGCGATCGCCCGCAGCCTGCTCGGCCAGCCCAAGGTGGTGATGCTGGACGAGCCCACCGCCGCCCTGGGTGTGGCTCAGACGGCCGAGGTGCTCAACCTGGTCGAGCGGCTCCGCGAGCGTGGCCTCGCGGTGATCCTGATCAGTCACAACATGGCCGACGTGATGGCGGTCGCCGACCGGGTCGCAGTACTGCGGCTGGGCCGGAACAACGGGGTCTTCACGGTCAGCGAGACCAAGACCCAGGACATCATCGCCGCGATCACCGGCGCCACGGACAACGCAGTCTCCGAGCGCGCGGCGCGCCGGACCCGTGAGGAAGGTTCCGCATCATGACCACCCCGGTCGACGGATCGAAGGTCCCCGTCCAAGACACCGTGCCGGACGTGGTGCAGGACCCCGCCGCGCTGCCGGCCGACCTGCAGGACGAGCGCCTGATCGCCAGCCACGGCGTCAGCGGCGCGATCTCCGCGTTCACCTCCCGGCTGCGGTCGGGCGACCTGGGCTCGGTCCCGGTGGTGGTCGGCCTGATCATCATCTGGGCGGTATTCCAGATCGCCAACAGCTCCTTCCTGTCCAGCCGCAACCTGGTCAACCTGACCCTGCAGACCACCTCGGTCGGGGTCATTGCCATCGGCATCGTTCTGGTCCTGCTGCTGGGCGAGATCGACCTGTCGGTCGGCTCGGTCAGCGGGCTGTCGGCGGCCATTCTCGGCGTCACCTTCGTGAACGAGAGCTGGCCGCTGGCCCTCTCGGTGGTCGCGGCCATCGCCGCCGGCGCGGTGATCGGCTTGCTCTACGGGCTGCTCTACACCCGGTTCGGGGTGCCGAGCTTCGTGATCACGCTGGCCGGTCTGCTCGGCTTCCTCGGCCTGCAACTGCTGGTGCTGGGCAAGCAGGGTTCGCTGAACCTTCCGTTCGACTCGGCGATCGTCAAGTTCGCGACGCAGAGCTTCCTGTCCCCCGCGATCGCGTACGGGCTGATCGCCGTGACGGTCGCGCTCTACGCCCTCGGCCGGTTGCGGGCCCGCGGTCAGCGGACGTCGGCCGGCCTGTCCGCCGCGCCGACCTCGGTCATCGGCCTGAAGGCCGGCGCGCTGGCCGTGGTGCTGCTGATCCCGGTGATCGTGCTGAACGGCGACCGCGGCGTACCGTCGATGTTCCTGCTGTTCATCCTGCTGGTCGTCGTCACCGACTTCGCGGTACGGCGTACCCGGTGGGGCCGGTCCGTGATGGCGGTCGGCGGCAACGTCGAAGCGGCCCGGCGGGCGGGTATCAACGTCCGGATGATCTACCTGTCGGTGTTCGCCGCCTGCTCGACCTTCGCGGCGGTCGGCGGTCTGCTCGCCGCGGCCCGGCTGGTCGCGGTGAACCAGAGCAGCGGTGGTGCCGACACCAACCTGAACGCGATCGCCGCCGCCGTGATCGGTGGAACCAGCCTGTTCGGCGGCCGCGGTTCGGCGTACTCGGCACTGCTGGGCGCGCTGGTCATCGTGTCGATCTCCAACGGCCTCAGCCTGCTCAGCCTGGACTCGAACGTGCGGTACATCGTGACCGCCGGCGTGCTGCTGATCGCCGTCACGATCGACTCCCTCAGCCGCCGCAGCCGACAGGCCCACGGCCGCGCCTAGGGCGGGTCTGCTTATGCCCTGCAGTCGCGAGCAGGTGCTCGGTGCGGTAGCTCGGTGTGCTGGAGTGAAGGCCTCGATGCTTTTCCATCGTGGCCTTTGCTCCAGTGCGGCGAGGTGCCGTGCCGAGTGCCGCGCAGCACGCAGGGGATAAGCAGACCCGCCCTCAGACCCGGTGGGCGGTTGCCTGACCCCTGCATCGGCAGCCGCCCGCCGTTCCAACGACGGATCGCCACTCCCCGCCCGGAGTGGCGATCCGTTCTTTGTCGTCTAGAGGGAGTTGACCGCGCGGGTGGCCACCAGGGCACCCCGGCGTACTGCGCGTTCCAGGTTCCACCGGCGGGCGGCGAAGTCGGCGGACGGGAGCGAGATCGCCACCGACGCCAGTACTGCGCCCGCGCTCGACCTGACCGGCGCGGCCAGGCACGACAAGCCGTCCTGGAACTCGCCGATCTCCAACGCCACCCCGGAACGCCGTACCTTCTCCAGGTGCGTCTCCAGTTGCGGCCGGTCCGTCATCGTGTTCGCGGTGCACTTCAGCAGGCCGACCCGGTCCAGGTAGGCGCCTCGGTCCTCCGGCGTCATCGCGGCCAGCATCACCTTGCCGAAGGCGGTCGCGTGCGTCGCCTCGTGGAAGCCGATGTCGAGCACCTGCACCCGCGGCCGGCGCTCGGAGTCGACCACGTGCGCGATCACGACATCCACCTCGCGGTAGACCGCGTAGTACGCCGCCGCGTCGGCCTCCAGGTGGAGCCGCCGGACAGCCGCCGCGATCAACGGCGGTACTTCGAGTTGCCGCTCCAGCCCTTGCTCGAGCAGCCGCACGCGGTAGCCCAGCCCGTACCGGTGGTTCTGCGCGAGGTGCACCAGGTAGCCGGACTCCGTCAACGTCGCCAAGAGGTGGTACGCCGACGGCAACGCCAACTCGAGATGCGCCGCGATCTCCTTGGCCGTCACCCCATCCCGGCTGGCCGCCACGAACTCCATCGCCCGCAGAGCCCGAGAAACGGACTGCACAGTCCCAGACACTGGCGCCGGCGCCGCGGTCGCCGACTCCCCACGCAGCGCTGCTCCCCCGCCTGCGGCGGGTGGATCAAGCTGAGGAGCAGAGGCGTTCACCCTCACAGCCTGCCTCGAAACCAACCCGACCGCACGCCCCCGGCGAGGCGCGGTCATCCGCTCACCTGGTCCACGTCTGGCGGGCGGGGGAGGTTGTAGCGGACGCTCAGGAGGCCTCGGCAGAGGCCTGAGTTGCCTTCGATGCTGATTCGGGTGGTTTTGGCCAGGCGGAGTTGCACCGGGAGGTCCAGCTCAGCGATCGGGGTTCCGTCGTCCTGGACCAGCAGCGGGGCCTCAGGATCCGCAGGCAGGTTCAACTCCGTACGGCGGCGGCGTAGGCGATCCAGGTCCTCGCCAGGTGAGGCGTCGGCCAGAGTCGCCCCGGACAGGTCCGGGACAGACCAGCCGGACTTGAGAAGGTGCGACGCGACCTGCTCCTGGCAGGCGCGGTGGGCTTTCCGTTGGAAGGTGATCCGGAGTTGCTCCAGCTCGCCGTCCGCAAGGCCCGGGAAAGAGCCGGCGAAACCCCGTCCACCCGCGACGCCTGCGTTGATCTCGTCCGACGCGAAGTGCTCGAGCAGCCGGATCACCACCGCCCGATCACCCGCCCGCGCGGCGACGGCGTCGTACGCGTCGGCGACCATCAGATACGCGAAGTTCGGCGCGCAGAAGTACGTCGGCAGCCGGAGCTCGACCGTCAGCACCTCAGCCGACGAGACCACGCTCGACACGAAGCCGAGCTCCGTGATCGGCGCGTCCAACTCGGGATCACGAACCGTCGCCAGGCCGGCCCAGATCCCCTCCTCGACCCCGTCCGGCCGCACACCCGGCGGCCCGACGGCCACATCGGCGGTCATCACGCCACCGGGAGCGGCTCGGAGCCGATCGGGGCCTTGTCCGTGGTGTTCTCCGGCAGCCGCAGCTCGGCCGGTACGTCGATGCCGTACAGCTTCGCCGCGTTCAGCCCGAGGATCTTCTTCTTCGCCGTCACCGACAGCTCCGGGTACTCGTCCAGCTCCGCCGGGTACCCGAAGTCCACGAACTTCTCGATCAACCAGGCCGGCGTCCAGATCGCGTAGTCGCTGGCGAACGTGATCCGGTCCTCGCCGATCCAGTAGAGCAACTCGCCGATGATCTGGGCGAAGTACTTCGGCCGGCTGTGGATGAACGGCATCGCTACCGCGAGCCCGCCGTACACGTTGGGCTCCTGGGTGGCGATCCAGCAGAAGTCCTCCAGCCGCGGCAGGCCGACGTGCTCGACGATGAAGTTCAGCCCGGGGAACGCCGAGGCGACGTCGTCCACGTCGGCGACGTCGAACGCGTCCCGGTTCAGCGGGTAGATCGTCGGGCCCTTGTGGATGTGGATGTTGCGGATCCCGAGCTCCTCGCACTTCTCCAGGTAGCGGTAGGACCACGGGTCGGTCAGCTTCCAGCCCTTGGAATCGCCCTTCCACTCGGCCGTGTAGAGCTTCACACCCTGCAAATTCCAGCGCTCGGCCAGCTCGGTCAGCTTGTCCAGCCCGGCCTCGCCGTCGCGCGGGTCCCAGGAGCCGTTCACGATGAACTTGTCCGGGTGCTTCTCCGCGATCAGCCCGTCCTGCTCGGTGGTGTTGAAGCCGTTCACGTAGAAGTCGGTCAGGTAGGTCGGCTGGAAGATCGCCCAGTCGACGTACCCGTCGGTGAACAGGTCCTTGATGATGCGTTCCTCGGACTGCTTGTGGAACTCCTCCAGCGTCCACACCTTGTCCTCGGGTGACAGGTTGCGGTGGTAGTCGTAGAAGCAGTTGATGAAGCCCTCGCCGTACCGGTTGGCCTGGTTCGCGGGCGTCGCGTCCCACGCGTGCACGTGGCTGTCGACGATGAAGTAGTCGTTCCCGTCCTTGCTGTACATGTGAACAGCCCTTCAGCTCGTGAGGATGGCGCGACCGCCGGGGACC
Source organism: Kribbella sancticallisti (assembly GCF_039530625.1). Classification (NCBI taxonomy): domain Bacteria; kingdom Bacillati; phylum Actinomycetota; class Actinomycetes; order Propionibacteriales; family Kribbellaceae; genus Kribbella; species Kribbella sancticallisti. Next base: position 112,471 of record NZ_BAAAOS010000010.1, read on the forward strand.
CGGCCGCCGTCGAGGTCGTCGAGCGCGGTCAGCGCGTCGTCCAGGGAGTACTGCTTGGTGGCCAGCCGGACCCGGCCCTGCGCGGCCAGCGTCATCAGGTCGTCCAGGTCGTTGTAGGAACCGACCAGGTTGCCGACCACGTTGATCTCGCGGGAGATGATGTCGATGGTCGGGACGTCGACCTTGCCGCCGTACCCGATCACGAAGTACGAGCCGGAGTTGCGCGTCATCGCCACGCCGTCCGCCTCGGTGCCGTGCTCGCCGACGAAGTCGAGGACCACCTGCGCGCCCTCGCCGCCGGTCTGGTCGAGCACCTGCTGGACCTGGTCGCCGTCGCTCAGCACGGTGTCGTGCGCGCCGAGCTTCGAGGCCTTCTCCAGTACTTCGGCCGACCGGTCCACCACCGTGATCCGCGCAGGCGTCAGGGCGAGCAGACACTGCAGGCCGATGTGGCCCAGTCCCCCGGCGCCGATCATCACCACCCGGTCACCGGGATGCACGAGCGGAACCGCCTTCCGGACCGCGTGGTACGCCGTCAACCCCGCGTCGGCCAGCGCCGCGACGTCCGCTGGCGCGAGTCCGTCGTCCAGCTTCACCACGGAGCGGATCGACGTACGGAGGTACTCGGCCATGCCCCCGTCGCGGTTGATGCCGGGGAACTCGGAGTTCGTGCAGTGCACGTCGTCGCCCGCTCGGCAGGCCCGGCACAGTCCACACGTCACCAGCGGGTGGAGGATCACCTTGTCGCCCGGGCTCACCCCGGTCACGGCCTGACCGACCTCGACGATCGTGCCGGCGTTCTCGTGGCCGATCACGTAGGGCAGTTCCACGCCGCTCTTCTCGGCCCACTGCCCTTCGATGATGTGCAGGTCGGTGCGGCAGACCCCGGCCGCGTCCACCTTGACGATGACGTCCAGCGGCCCGTTCAGGCCCGGATCGGGGACGTCGTCGAGGGTCGGTGGCTTTCCGTACTCATGGACTCGAACAGCCTTCACCGCGGCCACATCCTTCCGGTCAGGGAGATCGGTGGTCCGATGCTGTCGGTCGGCCGCGGTGCGCGGAAAGAGGCGTTATCGCCTTCCGATAACCGCTTCGTCGGACACAATGAGCGCCATGAGCAAACGCAGGGCGCCGATCAGGGCGCAGGCCACCTCCGAGGGTCACTCGGTCACCACGCTGGAACTGTTTTTCGATCTGGTCTTCGTCTTCGCGCTGACCCAGATCACCGCGCTGATGGCCCACGAACTGACCTGGCCCGGCGTGATCCGCGGCGTCCTGCTGATCGGGTTGCTGTGGTGGAGCTGGATCGGCTTCTCCTGGCTGTGCAACCTGGTGAAGGCTGACGAGGGGCCGATCCGGGCGGTGATGCTGGCCGCGATGGCGGCGATGTTCCTGATCGCGCTCGCCATCCCGGAGGCCTTCCACGACCTGCCCGGCGGCCTTCCGGGCCCGGTGGTCATCGCCGTCGCGTACTTCGCCTTCCGGGCGATGCACCTGTGGCTGTTCTGGCTGATCGCCGACGGCGACGCCCAGTTGCGCCGGACCCTGCTCCGATTCGCGCCGTCGATGCTGGCCGGTACTGCGCTGCTGCTCGTCGCCTCCCAGTTCCACGGCACGACCCAGACGCTGCTGTGGGCCGCGGCGCTGGCTGCCGACTACGGCGGCACCTACCTGATCGATGCCCGCGGCTGGCGGCTGCACTCGGCAAGGCACTTCGCCGAGCGGCACGGCCTGGTCATCATCATCGCGCTGGGCGAGTCGATCGTGGCGATCGGCGTCGGCGTCACCGACCTGCCCATCTCCTGGCCGATCATCATCGCCTCGGTCCTCGGCCTGGCCATCGCCTCGGCGCTGTGGTGGATCTACTTCGACGCGACGGTCCACTTCGGCGAGCAGGCGCTGGTCTCCGAACCGGCCGAGACCAAGCCGAAGCTGGGCCGCGACGCCTACACGTTCCTGCACTTCCCGATGGTGACCGGCATCGTGCTGCTCGCCCTCGGCCTGAAGAAGGTGCTCGAGTACGTCGGTGACACCGAGCACCACCACCTCGACGACCCGCTGAAGGGCGTCGGCCTGTTCGCGCTCTTCGCCGGCGTCGTGCTCTATCTACTCGGCCACGTCGCCTTCAAGTGGCGAACCACCCACAAAGTGGGCATCAGCCGCCTGATCGCCGCCGCCTTGTGCGCGGTCGCGGTACTGGCGTTGTCCGACCTGCCGGCGCTGGCCCAGGTCGCAGTACTGACTGCGATCCTTGCCGGCCTGGTCGCCTTCGAGTCAGTCCGCTTCGCCCAGGAACGCGACGAGCTCAAACACAGCCACCACGAGTAGAAGAGCTCAGGCGGTGGCGGCCGTGAGGTCGAGTTTCGGTTCGGCGAAGTGGCAGGCGGCCGCGTGGCTGGGGCCGGAGCGGCCGCGTGGCACCAGGGACGGTTCCTGGTGCGCGCAGATGTCCTCGGCCTTCCAGCAGCGGGTCCGGAACCGGCAACCGCTCGGTGGGTCGATCGGGGACGGGACGTCGCCGACCAGCCGGATCCGCTCCTTCGGCGGGATGCCGCGGATCGTGCCCAGGTCGGGTGCGGCGGACAGCAACGCCTGCGTGTACGGGTGTTGCGGGGCGCCGTAGATCTGCTCCCGCGGGCCCTGCTCGACGATCTTGCCCAGGTACATCACCGCGACCCGGTCACAGAAGTGCCGGACCACACCCAGGTCGTGGGCGATGAAGACGAAGGCGATGCCGAGGTCGCGGCGCAGGTCGTCCAGCAGGTTCATCACCTGCGCCTGGATCGACACGTCCAGCGCGGACACCGGCTCGTCGGCGATGATCACCTCGGGCTCCACCGCGAGGGCCCGGGCGATGCCGATCCGCTGCCGCTGGCCGCCGGAGAACTCGTTCGGGTAGCGGTTGTGGTGCTCGGGGTTCAGGCCGACCCGCTCCAGCAACTCCTGGACCCGGTCGAGTTCCTTGCCCTTCGGGACCAGGTTGTGCACGCGCAGCGGCGTACTGAGGATGTTGCTGACCGTCTGCCGCGGGTTCAGCGAGCTGTACGGATCCTGGAAGACGATCTGCAACTGCCGCCGGAACGGGCGCAGGTCCTTCTCCCTCATCCGGGCGATGTCGGTGCCCTTGAACAGGATCCGGCCCGCCGTCGGCCTCAGCAGCCGGGTGATCATCCGGCCCGTCGTCGACTTGCCACAACCGGATTCCCCCACCAGGCCGAGGCTTTCGCCCGGCCCCAGGTCGAAGCTGACGCCGTCGACGGCCTGCACGACCTTCCGGGTACGGCGCAGGCCGGCGGCCTCCCTGATCGGGAAGTGCATCGTCAGGTGCCGCACCTGCAGCAGCGGGGACGTGTCGACCGGCGCCGCGTCAGGTGCCATGTCACGGGATCGCACTGTGTTGCTCATCTCTGTCCTCAGCCCAGTCTCGGCGCGACCTCGACCTCGTAGATCGAGGCCTTGTCATGCAGGTGGCAGCGGGACGTGTGGGCTCCGGCACCGTCCACCGGAAGCAACTCGGGCAGGTCGGTGGTGCAGCGCTCACCTCGCACCCGCTCTGTGTACGGACACCGCGGGTTGAACGAACAGCCACTCGGCAGCGCCAGCAGGCTCGGCGGCAGGCCCTTGATCGGGCGCAGCCGCTCGCTCGCGGCGGAGACCGTCGGGATCGACTCGAGCAGACCCCAGGTGTACGGCATCCGCGGCCGGGCGAGCACGTCCTCGGCGGTGCCGTACTCGACGCAGCGACCGGCGTACATCACCAGGACGTCGTCGGCCATCTCGGCCACCACGCCCAGGTCGTGCGTGATCAGCACGATCGCGGATCCGAACTCCTTCTGCAGGGTGTTCAGCAGGTCCAGGATCTGCGCCTGCACGGTGACGTCGAGCGCCGTGGTCGGCTCGTCGGCGATCACCAGTTTCGGGTCGTTGACCAGGCCCATCGCGATCATCGCGCGCTGCCGCATCCCGCCGGAGAACTCGTGCGGGTACTGCTTGAACCGGCGGACCGGGTTCGGGATGCCGACCAGGTCGAGCATCTCCAGGGCGCGCTTCTTCGCGACGCTCCTGGACACCGGGTGGTGCACCCGGTAGGCCTCGATGATCTGGTCGCCGACGGTGTAGAGCGGGTGCAGCGACGACTGCGGGTCCTGGAAGACCATCGCGACGGCGTCGCCGCGGACCTTCATCAGGTCGCTCTCGGGCAGCCCGACGAGTTCGTCGCCGCCGAGCCTGATCGACCCGCTGATCCTGGTCCGCCGGGGGTCGTGCAACCCCATCACGGCCATGCTCGACACCGACTTGCCCGAGCCGGACTCGCCCACGATCGCCAGCGTCCGGCCGAGCGGGACGGCGTAGCTCAGCCCGTTCACCGCGCTGACCAGGCCGTCGGCGGTCGGGAACCGGACGGTCAGGTCCTCGACCACCAGGTACGGCGTCTCGCCGCTCGGCGTCAGCGAGGTCGCCCGCCGCTCGCGGGTGGCGGTGACCGGCTGGGCGGAGAGCTTGTCCAGGGTCATGACATCCTCACTCGTGGGTCGATTACGCTGTAGGCCACGTCGACCAGGAAGTTCATCGTGACGAGGATGACGGAGGCCACCAGGACGGTGCCCATGATCACCGGCAGGTCGTAGGTGGTCAGGCTCTCCAGCACCAGGGTGCCGAGGCCCGGCAGGTCGAAGATCTTCTCGGTGAAGATGGCGCCGGCGAGGCTGCCGGCGATGTCCAGGCCGAAGATCGTGATGACCGGGATCATGCCCGCTCGCAACGCGTGCTTGTAGGTGACGACCCGGTCCGACAGGCCCTTGGCGCGCGCGGTACGGATGTAGTCCTCGCTCAGCGTCTCCACCATCGAGCCGCGGGCGTAACGCGCGTACTGCGTGCAGTTGTAGACGCCGATCACCAGCCACGGCGTCAGCAGACCGGCGAACCACTTCCCCGGACTCTCCGAGATCGGCGTGTAGCCGCCGCGCGGCAGGATCGGGTACAGGATCGTCAGGTAGAGCGAGATCATCAGCGCGACGATGTAGAACGGGATCGAACTGAGGATCAGCGTGCTGCTCATCAGGACCCGGTCGCCGGTGCCGCCGCGCCGCTTCGCGGCCATCGAGCCGACGAAGACACCGATCGTCAGCACCAGGACCGCGTACCCCGCGACCAGCGACACCGTCACCGGCAGCCGCGTCTTCAGCAACTCGGTGACCGGCCGGTCGCTCTTGAAGGAGAAGCCCAGGCAGGGCGGGCCGCACTCCCGCTTGGTGCCGGCCGTCTCGAAGGTCCGGCCGGCGAAGATGCCGACCGTGAACTCGGCGAACTGCCGCACCTTCGGCCGGTCGAGGTGCAGGTTCTCCTTGATCTCGTCGTACCGCTGCTGGGTGCAGTTGCGGTCACCACAGATCGCCGCGGCCGGGTCGGTCGGGGCGACGAAGAAGAGCGTGAAGGTCGCGATCAGCGTGGCCAGCACGACACTGAGCGCGCTGACGAGCCGGCGCGCCACGAAGTAGAGCACGAGGTTTCTCCTCATCGATCGGGGTGACGGCCGGACCGGGATCCGGCCGTCACCCCACCGTCAGGTGATCAGACTGCTGCTCGGCACAGTCCGGATCACGGCTGCTTGAGGAAGATCGAGGTGAACTCGGGCATGCCCTGGGTCATGTCGTGAACGGCGTGACCGATGTTCTTGCCGACCGGGTAGGCGCTGGCGCTGTAGTACAGCGGCAGAGCCGGCAGGTGCTTGTCCAGGATCAGCTTGTCGACCTTCGGCCACTCCTTCAGCTGGTCGTCCGGGCTGAGCGCCGCGACCCGGTCGATCTCGGCGTCCAGGTCCTTGTCCTGCAGCATGCCGACGCTGTTGCTCAGCTTGACGGCGTCGGACTTGAACAGCACCGGGATCCAGCTCGAACCCGACGGCCAGTCGGAGCACCAGCCGCTCGGGCCCTGGCCGATGTTCACCGGAGCACTCGGGTCGTTCGTCATGGTGCGGATCTTGGCCTTCGGCACCCCGACCGACTTCACCTTGAAGCCGGCCGCGGTGAACACCTGGGTCCACAGCTGGTTGGCCAGCGTCCGCGGCTTGTCGTCGTTGGCGTAGTACCAGCTGAGGGTGAAGTTCTCCTTGCCGAGGTCCTTCAGCTTCGACTTGATCTCCTCCGCGACGGCCGGGTCCTCGGCGCCCTTGCCGCGGCCGGTCAGGCCCGGCAGCTCGAACTTCTCGTGACCCGGGACGGCCGGCGGCAGGATGGTGGAGGCCGGGATCGCGGTGTCCGGGCTCAGCCCCCGGACCTTGCGCCAGGTGTCGTACGGGAACGCCTGCGCGATCAACTGGCGGACCTCCAGCGGGATCTTGCGGGTGTCCATGCCGAAGAAGCTGGTGCACGGCTTCTGCCCGCGGACGATCTGGCTCTGGTCCTTGACCTCGGGGATGAGGCTGGCGTCGAGGTCGGTGTAGTTCAGCGCGTTCGCGTCCGGGCCGGTGCTGGCGAGCACCTGACGCTGCACCTTGAGCACGTCCTGGGAGAACTTGAAGTCCCAGCCGTCGGGGTACTGGTGCCGGACCGGGTCGGTCTTCGGGTCCCAGTGCGGGTTCCGGACCAGCTTGAGCTGGGTGCCGGTGGTGTACGACGCGACCTGGTACGGGCCGGTCGTCATCGGCTTCTGGTCGTAGTTCTTCTGGGTGTCCTTGTCCTGCGGGATCGGCGTGAACAGCGGGAACGCCGCGAAGAAGGGCAGGTCGTCGAACTTCTTGGCCAGCCGGATGATCAGGGTCTTCTCATCCGGCGTCTCGACCCCGGCGTACTTGTCGCCGTTCGGGCCGTACGGGCCGCCGTAGCTCTCGCCGTCCTTGAAGAACTGGGTCTGGTACGCCGGGCCGGCGTCGTACAGGTCGTGCGCGAAGGACCGCTTGATCGCGTACGCGTAGTCCTCGGCCTTGACCACCCGGCCGTCCATGTACTTGATGCCCTGCTTGAGCTTGAACGTCCAGGTCAGCCCGTCGGCGGACTTGGTGCCCAGGTCCTCGGCGAGGTCGGGAACCAGGATCGGCTTGCCGGACTTGGGGTCCAGCTTGTACTGCGTCAGCGCGCGGTACATCAGCTTGGCGATCTGCGTTCCGTCGATGTAGTAGATGTTGGTCGGGTCGAGCGTGTCCGGCGAGACGTCGGACAAGACGGTGACCGTGCCGCCCTTCTTCGCGCCCTGGATCTCCGCCACCGGACCCTTCAGCGCCGCGTCCGTCGCCTTCTCCTGAGCCTTGCCGGCATCGCCCCCGGTGCCGCCGCTGGTGTTGTTCGACGACGGGCTGCCGCAGGCGCCGACCGCCAGCATGACCGTTGCCGCGACTGCGGTGATGCGCTTCCACTGCATTGTCGTGTTTCTCCTTTTCTGCCGCTGGGGCAACGCCGGGCTACCGGCGAGTCTTGGGGTCGAAGGCGTCTCGCACGGAGTCGCCCAGCAGGGCGAGCGCGAGCACCAGCGCGGTGATGCCCAGCACCGGCAGCCACAGGTACAACGGGTCGGCCTTGAACCAGTTCGTCGCGGACGCGATCGTCTGGCCCCAGGATGGTTTCGGCTCGATCAGACCGACGCCGAGGAAGGACAGGCCCGCCTCCGCGGTCACGTAGGCCGGCAGCGAGAGCGAGGCCGAGATCACGATCGGCGCGACCAGGTTCGGCAGCAACTCCTTGGACAGCACCTGCCGGGTCGGTACGCCGATCGCCCGCGCCGCGAGGACGAACTCCCGCTCGCGCAGGGACAGCACCTCGGCCCGGATGATCCGGGCCAGGCCGGCCCAGCCGAAGAAGGAGAGGACGAAGATCAGTACGTAGAACCTGGTCGAGGCCTGCTCGTCGGGCGTCAGGGTGAACGATCCACCGCGCAGCGACTCGACGATCGGCACCATCGCGATCGCGAACAGCAGGTACGGAAGGCTGAGCACGAAGTCGATCACCCAGGAGATCACCCGGTCGACCCAGCCGCCGAGGAAGCCGGCCAGCAGGCCCATCAGCACGCCGACGACGGTGCCGAACAGGGTGGCGACGAACGCGACGATGAGCGACGGCTGAGCGCCGAACACCCAGCGGGCGAAGTTGTCCCGGCCGGTCTTCGGCTCGACGCCGAACCAGTGCTCGGCGGTCGGCCCGCTGAGCGGGAAGCCGTACTCGTCGACCAGGGCCGGATTGAAGGTGCCGATGTCGGCGCCCTCGAGCTTGGTCAGCAGCGGCGCGAACACAGCGATCAGGATGAAGAACAGCACGACGCAGGCGCAGGCGACGGCGACCTTGTCCTTGCGGAGCCGGTCCAGCGCGACCCGGGTCGGAGACTTGCCGTGGGCGACGGAGGCCGCACGGGCCGGCTCCGCCGACGCCGGGTGGTCCTCGACACCCACGGTCGAGTCGGGGGACCCAATACTCATGCGCGCTCCGGTCAGCTCTGAAATCCAGTTGACATCCGGCTCCCCCAGAGCCGCGCGTTAGCCTGCCGGACGCCGTCAGAACTAGACCAGCCGGTTGCGGCACGAGTACGCAAATCGTTACCGGAGTGGCTGACGGTTTGACGGATTCGCTGGTAGTAGGTCACTGACCGCAAGGAATCGCTCGCGAAAAGGCAGCGACACAGCCCGGACAGTGGCCTTTCTGTGCCACCTCGTCACGGACTGTGCCGAACTGCTTCCCGTCAGCTCTCGCGGACGTGCACCGTCACGAACGGAGGCTTGACCACCTCGAACGCTTCCTGCCGGCCGCGGATGTCGACGGCGACCTGGTCGCCTTCCTTGACCGAGGCATCGAGCAGCGCGAGGGCGATGCCCTTCTTGAGCGTCGGGGAGAAGGTGCCGGAAGTGACCTCGCCCAGCGCCGTACCGGCCGGGTCGGCGACCGTCATGTGCGGCCGCGGGATCCCCCGGCCGACGGCGCGCAGGCCGCGGAGGATGCGGGCCGGGCCGGCCTCCTTCTCCGCGCGCAAAGCCTGGTCACCCCAGAAGTGCTCCTTCTTCCAGCCCACGGCCCAGCCGGACCGGGCCTGGACCGGGGTGATCTCGGGCGAGATGTCCTGGCCGTGCAGCGGGTAGCCCATCTCCGTACGGAGGGTGTCGCGCGCGCCGAGACCGGCGGGGACCATGCCGTACTGCTCCCCTGCCTTCAGCAGCGCGTCGAAGATCCCGACGGCCGCCTCGTTCGGGACCACCAGTTCGTAGCCGCGCTCGCCGGTGTAGCCGGTGCGGCAGACCACGACCGGAGTACCGGAACTGTGCGTACTGGGGAAGGCGGCGACGGCGAAGGACATGTAGTCGTGGCCGGTCGGCAGACCGATGGCGGCGACCACGTCGTCGCTGTTGGTGCCCTGGACGGCCAGGATCGCGTAGTCGTCGTGGGTGTTGGTCACCACGACGCCCTCCGGCGCCTGCTCGGCGAGCCGGCGAACGACCTCGGCGGTGTTCGCCGCGTTCGGGATCAGGAACACGTCGTCGTCGGCGTGCAGGTAGGCGATCAGGTCGTCGACCACGCCGCCGTCCTCGGCACAGCACAGCGTGTACTGCGCCTGGCCCGGCGCGATCTTGCCCAGGTCGTTGGTCAGGCAGGAGTTCACGTACTCCGCGGCGCCCGGGCCCTTGACCGTCGCCTTGCCCAGGTGGCTCACGTCGAAGACGCCGACGGAGGTCCGGACCGCGGTGTGCTCGGCCACGACCCCGCCGTACTCCAGTGGCATCTCCCAGCCGCCGAACTCGGCGAACTTGGCGCCCAGGGCGACGTGCCGCTCGTGCAGGGGAGACTTCTTCAAGGCGGGAGACTCGGTCATGCAGCGGAACTTACCGGACTCGGCCGTCCTGTGATGCGGCCGACATCACGCCGCGGGTCGGCGCTGTGTCCGATCGCGGGCCCGCGCCGCGTAGCATGCGGAGGCAGCATTCACGTACCGTCACGACCGGCACCCTGCCACCCGGTCAAGGAGGACTGAGGATTTCGTGAGCACCATCACCCTGAGCAAGTCCGATCCGGCCGGCGTCAAGACCGACGTCCTGGTCATCGGCGTGGTCAAGCTCGACGGCGGCGTCACCCTGCCCGCCGGGACCGAGTCGCTGAACGCCGCGTACGGCGGGAAGCTGGTGGAGGTGCTGTCCGGCCTCGGCGCCACCGGCAAGGCGGGCGAGGTGACCAAGGTGCCGGGCCCGAAGCCCGGCAGGTCGGCGATGCTGATCGCCGTCGGCCTGGGCAGCGCACCGGACGGCGCGCTCAAGACCGAGGACCTGCGGGTCGCGGCCGGCGTCGGGATCCGGGCCGCCAAGACCGCCCAGTCCGTCGCCTTCGCGCTGCCGACGCCTGACGCCGAGTGCGTCCGGGCCGTCGCCGAGGGCGCGCTGATCGGCCGCTACAGCTTCACCACCTACAAGTCCGAGGCGAACAGCGAGACGCCGGGCAACGTGATCGTGCTGACCGACCTGGCCCGCAACCGGGACGCCAAGGTCGCCGTCGAGCGCGCCGAGGTCACCGCCGAGGCCGTCCACCAGGTCCGCGACTGGGTGAACACGCCCCCGTCCGACCTGCACCCGGCCGAGTTCGCCGCCCACGCCCAGAAGCTGGGCAAGGAGCACGGCGTCAAGGTCGAGGTGCTGGACGAGAAGGCGCTGGCCAAGGGCGGCTATGGCGGCATCCTCGGCGTCGGCCAGGGGTCCACCAACCCGCCGCGGCTGGTCCGGCTCACCTACACGCCGAAGAAGCCGGTGACGCACCTGGCCTTCGTCGGCAAGGGCATCACCTTCGACTCCGGCGGCCTGTCGCTGAAGACCGCCAGCGGCATGATCAGCATGAAGTCCGACATGGCCGGTGCCGCGGCCGTGATCGCCGCCACCGTCGCGATCGCGCGACTCGGCCTGCCGGTCCAGATCACCACCTACGCGGCGATGGCGGAGAACATGCCGTCGGGCTCGGCGGCCCGGCCGTCCGACGTACTGACCATGTACGGCGGCAAGACGGTCGAGGTGCTCAACACCGACGCCGAGGGCCGCCTCGTCCTGGGCGACGCCCTGGTCCGGGCCTCGGAGGACCAGCCCGACCTGATCGTCGATGTGGCCACCCTGACCGGGGCCTGCGTCGTTGCCCTGGGCACCAAGGTGGCCGGCGCGTTCGCGAACACCGACACCGCCCGTGACCGGGTGGTCGACGCCGCCGTCGCCGCGGGTGAGGCGATGTGGCCGCTGCCGATCCCGGCCGAGATGCTGGACAAGCTGCGCTCGCACTCGAAGATCGCCGACCTGGCGAACATCACCGGCGAGGCCTGGGGCGGCGCACTCGCCGCGGCCGCGTTCCTCGGCGATTTCGTTGCCGATGGCATCGACTGGGTGCACCTGGACGTGGCCGGCCCGGCCTTCAACGACGGCGGCGCCTCGGGCTACACCACCCCGGGCGGCACCGGGTACTCGGTCCGCACGCTAGTGGAACTGGCCGCCGCGGCCAGCTGATCAGGTAGCGGATCTCCAACATCGTGCACCCCTCGCGGTCCGGTACGGCACACCCATCCTCTAGCCAGTTGTCCGGGAGTTGCCAGCGTCCACCTTCACTGTCACAATCGTAGGCAAATACCCTACGAATGTGACAATGAATGCCCTCCTATGCAACTGGGCGCATCCCGCCGGACCTAGTCCGGCGGGGCCGCGTGCTCAGGCCTGCCGACGCCGAAGGAATCTACGCGCATCCCCGGCCTGAGTTCCGGCGACTGGAGGACGCGGGAGCTCTTCATCGGTTGGCGAGTGGTCAGTACGCCGTCGTGCCAGACGACATGGTGGGAACGAACTGGTTGCCGGACCTCGAGGCAGTCGCCATCGGCATCGCCACCGCCGGCGGGCGTCCGGACTCCGCCGCGTTGATGGGGATCAGCGCGGCGCGCATCCATGACGCGATTCCGAGAGTCATCAACATCGCCACGGTCGCCGTCGCCCACCACCGCCGCGACATCACCCTCGTCGACCGCGACGCCGAGATTCTGTTCGTCCGGAGAAACCTCGCGACCCTCGACCTGCAGCGTCAGCACACCGAACTCGCAACGGGCTGGGTCACCACAATCGAGCAGACAGCGCTGGACCTGATCGCGAGACCGCAACTCGGCGGCGCCCCGGATGCGGCCGAGGAGGCCGTCGACGCCCTCCTGAGCCGGTCCGACCTCGACCTCCTCCTCGAACTCGCCCAGCAACAACATCGCCGCGCCACCGTCGAACGCGCCCTCGCCGCGAGGAATTGAGATGCTGAACCCAGCCGAGGCCCGCACCATCGCGGATCATTTCGGAGCCTCCGACAACCAAATCAGGCGAGATCACCTGATCTCCCACCTGCTCGCGGCACTCACCGAAGTGGCAGGGGAGACGTGAGTTCCCACGACTGTCCTGGGGAGCCATCACTGACCGAGGTCCGAGACGTGGACTCCGCGCTCCTGCGCTCACCGGATGGTCTGACCGTACGACTCCAACTCCTGGATCCGCTCGGATACCCGAAGTGGCCGGTGCGGACCGTCGACCTGGTGCAGCGTTACAGCGACGCGCCACCCGCGCGGCTGTCCACACCGACACCACCCTCGTTCGCCGCATGGAAGACGACAGCTTGGTTCGACCGAGCCGCTGCACGAGACCTGTACGACCTCTGGGCACTGGCGATGATCGATCTCATCAGTCCGGAGGCGGCGCGTCTGTTCGTTCGCTACGGTCCGACGAATCGGCCGCCTGACGACAGTATGTTCGCGACTCCGCCAGACGAGAGCCGTTGGCGCCGGGACCTTGGCGGGCAGTTGAGGCTGGAGATCACAGCCGCGGATGCACTTGAGGTGGTCAGGAGGAACTGGGCCAAGGCGCGCGGCTCGATGTAGGCGGTGACACCGCCCGCGCTCGTCCGAGCCTCTAGCTGAGGCCGTTCTTCTTCATTCGGGCGTTGTACTCGCGCATCCGGGGCGGGTAGCCGACGACGGCAGCGTCGTACGACGGGATGCCCAGCTTGTTGGCGAAGTTGTGGGCCCACTCGACCGACGGCACCCGGCGACGGGTCCACTCACCGTCGATGGCGACGAGTAGCAGCGTGTAGTCGGTCACCGCCGTGCGCGGCTCGACGAACCCTTCGACACCCTGCCGGGTCTGGGCGAACTCTCGCAGGTGCGCCTGGTCGGGAGTGTCCGACTTGCGCATCGTGCCGGGCTTCTGCCGGCGACCGAACCACTTCATGGGAGCAAGTGTCCACCATTCCCGCAAATCCGGCCCGCAGCGTGGGCCCGGACGGGACGCGTCGGGCCGACGGTGACAAGATGACGCCCGGGCCGGAACTCCGCGATCCGGGGGCCGCCCGCCGACCTGACGCCCACGGAGGAACCTGTGACGAACACGGCAGACAGCAACGCGACGTACGACCTGGTGATCCTCGGCGGTGGCAGTGGTGGCTATGCCGCCGCGCTGCGCGCCGCAGTACTGGGCAAGTCGGTGGCTCTGGTGGAGAAGGACAAGCTCGGCGGCACCTGCCTGCACCGCGGCTGCATCCCGACCAAGGCGCTGCTGCACGCGGCCGAGGTCGCCGACTCGGCCCGCGAGGGCGAGCAGTTCGGGGTCCGGACGACGCTCGAGGGCGTCGACATGGGCGGCGTGAACAAGTACAAGGACGGCGTCGTCGACCGGCTGTTCAAGGGCCTGCAGGGGCAGATCAAGTCCCGCGGCATCACCGTGATCGAGGGCGAGGGACGGCTCACCTCCCCGACCACGGTCGAGGTCGCCGGTACGACGTACACCGGCCGCAACGTCATCATCGCCTCCGGCTCGTACTCCAAGTCGCTGCCGGGCCTGGAGCTCGACGGCCACCGGGTGATCGCCAGCGAGCACGCGCTGACCCTCGACCGGGTGCCGGAGTCCGCGGTGGTCCTCGGCGGCGGCGTGATCGGCGTCGAGTTCGCCAGCGCCTGGACATCGTTCGGCACCAAGGTGACCATCGTCGAGGCGCTCCCCCGGCTGGTGCCGGCCGAGGACGCCGACTGCAGCAAGACCCTCGAGCGGGCCTTCCGCAAGCGCAAGATCGCGTTCAAGACCGGGACCGCGTTCGAGTCGGTCGAGGTGGTGGACAACGGCGTACGCGTCACCGTCGCCGGCGGTGAGGTGATCGAGGCCGAACTGCTCCTGGTCGCCGTCGGGCGCGGCCCGAACACGGCCGGCCTGGGCTACGAGGAGGTCGGGGTCGCACTCGACCGCGGCTTCGTCACGGTGGACGAGAACCTCCAGACCAGTATGCCGGGCGTCTACGCGGTCGGCGACATCGTGCCCGGCCTGCAACTCGCGCACCGCGGCTTCCAGCAGGGCATCTTCGTCGCCGAGCACATCGCCGGGCTGAACCCGGCCCCGATCGACGAGGCCGGCATCCCGCGCGTCACGTACTCCGAGCCCGAGGTCGCCTCCGTCGGCCTGACCGAGGAGCAGGCGCGGGCGAAGTACGGCGAGGTCGAGATCCTGAACTACAACCTCGGCGGCAACGGCAAGAGCCAGATCCTCAAGACCCAGGGCTTCGTCAAGCTGGTCCGGGCCAAGGACGGCGCGGTGGTCGGCCTGCACATGGTCGGCTCCCGGGTCGGCGAGCTGATCGGCGAGGCCCAGCTGATCTACAACTGGGAGGCCTTCCCCGCCGACGTCGCGCCGCTGGTGCACGCCCACCCGACCCAGAGCGAGGCTCTCGGCGAAGCGCATCTCGCGCTGGCCGGAAAGCCCCTGCACTTCCATGAGTAAGGCCAGCCGCGGGTAGTTTCGATGCCGCTGGGACGTGCGGGTCGGCTGTGACCCGAATCTCGCCCGTTCCGGCGGCACCGTAGGCTGACACTCGACCGATCAGACGAAGGAGCAACGACCGTCATGCCGACCTCTGTATCCCTGCCGGCCCTCGGGGAGAGCGTCACCGAAGGAACCGTCACCCGCTGGCTCAAGCAGGTCGGTGACACGGTTGCCGTTGACGAGCCCCTGCTGGAGGTCTCGACCGACAAGGTCGACACCGAGATCCCCTCCCCCGTGGCCGGCACCCTGCTGGAGATCAAGGCCGCCGAAGACGAAACCGTAGAGGTCGGCGCCGAACTAGCCGTCATCGGCGACGCCGGCGAATCCTCCGGCTCCTCAGACGCTCCCGCCGCCGACCAGTCCTCCGCGGACACCCAGGCTCCCGCCGAGGCGCAGAACACCCAGACACCCGCCGAGCAGCCCGCCCAGGCCAACGCCGCCCCGCAGGCCCAGGCCCCGCAGGCGAACGCCGCCCCGCAGGCCCAGGCCCCGCAGGCCGACGCCGCCGCACAGGCCCAGGCCCCGCAGGCCGACGCCGCCGCGCAGGCTCAGGTCCCGCAGGCGGACGCACGTTCGCAGGCGAATGCCCAGCAGGCCGCACCGCAGGCGGAGGCTGCCACGCAGGCCCAGCCCGCGCAGGCCGCGCAGCAGGCCGCCCCCGGCGACGCCTCCTCCTCCAACGCTCCGGCCGAAGCCGCCTCAGCCCCCGCGACCTCCTCGGCCGCATCCGGCACCTCCGTCACCCTCCCGGCCTTGGGCGAGAGCGTCACCGAGGGCACCGTCACCCGCTGGCTCAAGCAGGTAGGCGACGACGTAGCCGTCGACGAGCCTCTCCTCGAGGTCTCCACCGACAAGGTCGACACCGAGATCCCCTCGCCGGTCGCCGGCAAGCTCCTGGAGATCAAGGTCGCCGAAGACGAGACCGTAGAGGTCGGCGCCGAACTAGCCATCGTCGGCTCCGGCGACGCCGCCCCGGCCGCGTCCGCACCCTCCCAGCCGGCAGAGCCGCAGCAGGAGGCCGCCCCCCAGGCCCAGGCACCGCAGGCCCAGGCACCGCAGTCGGCCTCCGCACAGGCCCCGCAGTCCGCCCCGGCCCAGGCACCGGCCGCCCAGGCACCGGCGCCCCAGTCCGCTCCCGCCCAGGCCCCTGCCCCGCAGTCCGCTCAGGCACCGGCGGCTCAGGCTCCGGCTCAGCCCGCCGCGCAGGCTCCGGCCCCTCAGTCCGCTCCCCCGGCGCAGCCCGCCCAGGCCCCAGCTCAGCAGTCTGCCCCGGCCGCCTCGTCAAACGGCTCCTCCTCCGACGGCCCGAACTACGTCACCCCGCTGGTCCGCAAGCTGGCCGCGGAGCACCAGGTCGACCTCGGCTCGGTCCAGGGCACCGGCGTCGGCGGCCGCATCCGCAAGCAGGACGTCATCGCCGCCGCCGAGGCCAAGAAGGCAGCCGCGGCCGCCCCCGCTCCGGCTGCCGCATCGTCCGCCCCGGCTGCTGCGAAGCCCGCGACGGTCAGCCCGCTGCGCGGTACGACCGAGAAGATGAGCCGGATCCGCAAGGCGATCGCGAACCACATGGTCAACTCGCTGCACGTCTCGGCGCAGCTGACCACCGTGGTCGAGGTCGACGTCACCGAGATCGCCAAGCTGCGGCAGGCGAAGAAGGCCGAGTTCGAGGCCCGCGAGGGCGTCAAGCTGTCCTTCCTGCCGTTCTTCGCGCTCGCCGCGGTGGACGCGCTGAAGCAGTACCCGAAGCTGAACGCGTCGATCAACGACGAGGCCGGTGAGGTGACGTACCACGCCGCCGAGCACCTGGGCATCGCCGTCGATGCCGAGAAGGGCCTGATGGTCCCGGTCGTGCACAACGCCGGTGACCTGAACATCGCCGGACTGGCGAAGAAGATCGCCGACCTGGCCGACCGCACCCGCAACAACAAGGTGCTGCCGGACGAGATGGCGGGCGGCACGTTCACCATCACCAACACCGGCAGCCGCGGCGCCCTGTTCGACACGCCGATCCTGAACCAGCCGCAGGTCGGCATGCTCGGTACCGGCGCGGTCGTCAAGCGCCCGGTCGTCATCACCCACCCGGAGCTCGGCGAGACCATCGCGATCCGCCAGATGGTCTACCTGGCCCTCACCTACGACCACCGCCTCGTAGACGGCGCCGACGCGGCCCGCTACCTGACGGCAGTCAAGCAGCGCCTCGAAGAAGCCCAGTTCGACGTCTGACAAGCACATCCGGTGGTCAGCCATCACCTGACTGACCGCCCGCACTTCCGTTGCCGACCCGCCGCCAGGGCCTCCACCCCCGCGGCGGGTCGGCTGCTTTCTACCGCCAACGCCTCCGCCCGCGAGGTCGCGGTCCGGGTGGGGCGGGTGGGTGGTGAGGCGGGTGGCCTTTTGTTGGTGGCGGCGCGCACCGATCCGGAGGTGCGTCGGCGCCGAAGTACGAGCGGGTAGGTTGCCCGGGTGGCGACGAGTCGGCAGCGGGCAGGTGTCTTCGGCCGGATCGTCGCCTGGTGTGTGTCCGCCACGGCGGGTGTTGGGTACCTGGCCCACGACGCGTCGGCGACCTGGCGATGCGCTGAAGACCATCGAGTCGATCCCGGGAGGATCTGAGGATGAAGTACGTTCTGGCCGGCTCGAGTGGTTTCCTGGGCAAGTCCCTGGCCAGCGACCTGACAGCCGACGGCCACGAGGTCGTGCGGCTCGTTCGCCGCGCACCGAGCCGGCCCGACGAGGTCCGTTGGGATCCCGCCCAGGGCCAGCTGGACCTGGCCGCGCTCGAGGATGCCGACGTACTGGTCAACCTGGCCGGGGCGAACATCGGCCGGCCGTGGACCCCGACGTACAAGAAGACGATTCGCGAGAGCCGGGTCAGTACGAACTCGACCCTCGCCGCCGCGGCTGCCCAGCTCGAGCGGCCGCCGGTGTTCATCACCCAGAGCGGCATCGGCGGATACGGCAAGGACCGCGGCGACCAGATCCTCACCGAGGATTCGTCGCTCGGCGAGGGGTTCCTCTCCGACGTGGTCCGGGTCTGGGAAGGTGCGGCCGACGCGGCGCGCGAGGCCGGATCACGCGTCGTCGCGATGCGTACCGGCTTCGTGCTCGACCGTTCGGCGCCGTCCTTCCAGCTCCTTTCGTTGCCGTTCCGGCTCGGTGTCGGCGGCTGCCTCGGCTCCGGCAAGCAGTACTTCCCCGTGGTCTCCCTGACCGACTGGCTCCGCGCGGTGCGGCACGCCGCCGAAAACGACAAGGTCAGCGGTCCGGTCAATGTGGCTCTGCCGACGCCGGTCACCAACCGGCAGTTCACCCATGACCTCGCCGCCGCCCTCCACCGGCCAGCTCTCATCCCCATTCCGTCCTTCGTCCTGAAGACCGTGCTCGGCGAATTCGCGTGGGAACTGATCGGCAGCAATCGCGCACTGCCCAGCAAGCTTCTCGACACCGGGTTCACGTTCTCCCACCCCACTTCGGAATCGGCCTTGGCGTCAGCTTTCGATCGGTAGTCATCAGGCGGCCGTGATCGCGGAGATCCGCCAGGTCTTGTTGCCTGCTTCTGCTCTGAGGGTGATTCGGCGGGCGGTTGCTGGGCCTGGTGGGAGGGGCGTTCGGTGTCCGGCGGAGTCGATCGTGGCGCCTGCGACCAGGCGGTCGACGATGCGCAGTACGACGGTGTCGGCGCCGGGCTGCTCGATCGTCAAGCTGTCGATCTGCACGCGGAGTCCGTCGACGCGGATCTTCTGCTGCTGGTAGGTGGTCAGCAGGGAGCGGTCGGAGGTCCACGGCGCTGTGCCTGGCACGTAGATCTTGTCGAGCTCGGCCTGATTCAAAGTCGAGAATGCCCGAGCCCGCCGTGCGTCCAGCCCTTGCAGAGTTCGCAGCCACACGTCGTGGTCTTTCGACGCCCGAACTCCGCCCGGGGAGATCGAGGGCGTTGGTTGCGCCGAATTCTCAGCCTGTGGGATGGGTGTCTGGCTCTGAGGTGTCTGGCTCTGAGGTGTCTGGCTCTGAGTCGGCTTGTTGGCCGCCGCCGTCGAGCCGGTCGCAGATTTCCCCAACACGCCGACCAGCCCCACCACCAACACACCAACCGCCACCACCGAACCAGCCAGCAACACCCCGAAGGCCAACCGTCGCTGCCCCGCACGCCCGGCGCCGCCCGTACGGCGTTTCACGCCGCCGCCAGTGCTGACACCGGCCTGCTCGGTACTGCGGCGAGCGCCGCTGACCCGACGCCGGTTGCCGCGCTGGCCGCCAGCGCGCGAACGGCGGGGGCCGTCCTGGTCGCCCACTCCCGGACGGCCTGTGGTGCCCTGGCCGCCAGCGAGCCGACTGCGGGTGCTGCGCTTGCCTGCAGCCGCTCCTTCCGTGCGCCCATCCGGGCGGCTGCGCCGGAGGAGCCCGCTGGTGGACGCGCGGCTGGCAGCGCCATGGTCGCTAGGCCCGCGGTCGCTGGACGCATGCTCGGTGGGCCCGTCGCCGCTGGACGCACCCTCGCTGAGCCCACCGTCGCTGGACTCACCCTCGCTGAGCCGGCCGCCACTGGACGCACCCTCGCTGGGCCCACCGTCGCTGGACCCGCGCTCGGTGAGCCCGCGCTCGGTGGTCCCGCGGGTCGTGGACCGGCTGGCGGTGGTGGTGCGGGTGGGTGGCTGGTGGGCTGTGGGTGGGGAATCGGAGGTGCTGTCGGTGGCAAGGTCGCCGGTGCGGGCCGGTGCGGCCGCGGTGTCGGTGATGGGGGCAGGGGTGTCGGTGATGGGGGCAGGGGGGTCGGGGGTCTCGGTGCTGGGGGCTGGGGTGCGGGCCGGTGCGGCCGCCG